>CAYWMQ010000004.1:26760-53721 GCA_964459635.1 uncultured Candidatus Saccharibacteria bacterium
CACCACGCGCGGCTATATGAGGGAGACGTAGAGCTATGTATCACAGAGGCGCAGGCGTGGGGCACTGGCCTTGGCCGAGATGCCGCGGGTACTGCGGAGGTACAGGTCTTTCGTAGCGAGCATCTCTCCATTGATGAGGTGCGCACACTTAAGGAACGTGCGGCCCAAAAACCGTACGGCTCGTCACAGACCTTCGTCGTCGCGGCGGGACGCATCATGCCGGAAGCCCAAAACGCACTTCTCAAGCTCCTTGAGGAGCCACCGGAAGGGACGTACGTTGCACTCGTGGTGCCATCCGCCGAGTTTCTCCTTCCAACGGTGCGCAGCAGGCTTATGTACGCAGGGCGGCATACCGCAGTGCAGCACGACACAACGGCGCGGGCATTCATGGCGTCTGCAAGAGCGGAGCGCATCGCGATGCTGAGCAAAATGAGCTTTCTCGAAGATAAGGATCGCACTGCTGCTGCGCGCTTCCTGGATGAGTTGGAAGCGTACCTGTATGGATCCGGCGATGCCGAGACACTTCGCGAACATGCCCGTGCTCTGCGAGAAGTGCAGTTCGTGCGTACGTACGTCTACGACAAAGGCTCGTCACTCAAACTGCTTTTTGAACACTTGGCGGTCGTGCTTCCTCCGGCCGTGTCGGTTTAAAGACGCGTTGTAATACGCCTGTGTTTTGGTACAATACATACATGATGTGTTGATATGATAATGGGGTGCTTGGATACGAAGTGTTAAATGTCGTTCGCATTTCGATAACGTATTATCCCAATAATCATCTTGCCACTATCCACTATCCACTACTCACTCCTCACTGCGTATGTACTCCTTCACCGAACTCAAACAATCTATCCAGGGTGCCGTCCAACACTGCAAGGGCGAGCTTGCGGGTATACGCTCAGGTCGAGCCGCACCGGCACTCTTGGACGCTGTCCGCGTAGAGTCGTATGGTGCGCAGGTGCCACTCAATCAGGTGGCGAATGTCACTGTGGAAGACGCACGCACCATACGCATTTCTCCTTGGGATCACGGCACTGTGAAAGCGATCGAAAAGGCTGTGACTGACGCAAACCTCGGCGTGTCGGTCGGCTCGGACGAGCGTGGGGTGCGCGTGACGTTCCCGGAGCTCACAAGTGAACGCAGGGAACAGCTCATCAAGCTCACACGTGCCAAGCTCGAAGAGGCGCGTGTCATGGTGCGGCAGCACCGCGACAAGACATGGACGGACATCCAGAAAAAGCAGAAGGACGGCGAGCTTTCCGAAGATGAAAAATTCCGTGCCAAAGAGGAAATGGAAAAGATAGTGTCAGAGGGCAACAGAGAGCTTGAGGCACTCGCGGAAAAGAAAGAGGAAGAATTGAGGGCGTAGGTCACGCGCGGGTAAGCCTTTGCCGTGCATGTGTGCCCATCTGTTCGCCAAGCTTCTATTGAAGGCAAAATTCAAAAGGTAAAATGCAAAAGTGCAAGGCAAAAGTAAAAAGTGCGGACCCTCGTGAATAGCGCATGGAATTTGCTGCTCGTCCATGTACACATCGCAGGGTCAGTTTTGCATTTTGAATTGCACTTTTAACTTCTAACTTTTGCCTTTTGACTTCCCCTCATCCATGTCCATCCTTCTCTTCATCCTCGTCCTCTTTATCCTCGTCCTCGTACACGAGCTGGGGCATTTTGCGGTGGCGAAGTGGTTTGGCATCAAGGTGGAGGAATTCGGCATCGGCTTTCCGCCCAAGCTCTTCGGTAAGCGCTATGGCGAGACGGAGTACACGCTGAACGCCCTTCCCATAGGCGGCTTTGTCAAGATATACGGCGAGGACCCGACGCAGGAGCACATAGACGGGCCTGACAGCGCACGCAGCTTCGTGCATAAGCCCAAGCTCGTACAAGCGGCGGTACTTGTGGCGGGTGTTTTTATGAACGTAGTGCTTGCGTGGCTTCTCTTTACGGGCGGCTTTCTGCTTGGCATGCCTACGGCGGTGGATGAAAGCGAGCGAAGCAAGGTGGAGAACCCGCGTGTGCTTATCACGGGCGTATTGCCCGGCAGTCCCGCGGATGGGGTGCTCAAAGCGAGTGATGAGATACGCGTGGTCTCAAACGGCGAAAAGGTCCTTGAGGGCGAGTCATTGACCCCAAGCGCGGTGGTGGCGCTTGTGGGAGAAAGCCGAGACCAAGAGCTTACCTTTACGGTGGTGCGGCGCGACGAGGTGGTGGATGTGACGGTGCGACCGGAGAGGGGCACCATTCCCGATGAGCCTGAAAAAGTCGCTGCCGGTTTTGTGCTTTCACTTGCGGGCACCTTGCGGCTTCCTTTCATGGAAGCGGTGGAGCAGGGCACACGTCAGACATTCGGCATGCTCCGCGACGTTGCCATTGGGCTGGGTACCTTTTTGGCACAAGCTGTGACGGGTCGGGCAGAGCTTTCGCAGGTATCCGGCCCTGTGGGCATCGCGGGGCTCGTGGGTGATGCCGCATCGCTGGGCTTTGCGTGGCTTGTCACGTTCACGGCCTTTATTTCGCTCAATCTTGCGGTACTCAACCTACTTCCTTTTCCCGCGCTCGACGGCGGGCGGCTCCTGTTCGTCATTATAGAAAGCGTGACCCGGCGTCCCATCCCGCCGCGCATAGCCAACAGGCTCAATCAGATCGGCTTCCTGCTTCTTCTCCTTCTCATGCTTGTGGTTACTGCGCACGATGTGGTGAAGTTGTTGTAAAGAGAGGAGCGTCAGTTGTGGCTGACGCTCCGATACCGCTTGACGGGCTTTATAGCACTTCGTCAGGACGCTTATACGTTCCCTGGACTGCAAAAAGCGCAGCCACTAAATCCTCCACACTGGCGTGGGACGCCTGTACCTATCCGCACTCTCCCTCAGGATTGTGACGCGCGTGCACGAGAAGTTGTTCAAGCTGATCTTTAAAGCACTCGAAAGCTTTCGTGGTGTGAGCTGTCCATCCAGACGCCCGGGGCTTCTTTTCAAGCAGTCTGCGCATCGCGTATCCTTCAGCCTCCTCAGGACTGTTCGATACCGTCCACGACCAATCAACTTCCATATCGTTTTGATACGTGGCCAGAATGCTGCTGCTGCGCGGCGTGCATTGCGTGGCGCAGCTTATAACAACGTAAGGTCGCACGTCTCATACTCCTCTAGAAAGCGTTCCAGCAATATTCTACTGCCGACACCACATTAACATATTATGTACGATAAGTCTAGGTTGTTCATAAGCGCATCTGGACGTAATTTTTGATAGAATTATCCGCAATGCGCCACTCACAGCTTTTCACGAAGACGCGCCGGGAGGCGCCAAAGGACGAGCTTGCGAAAAACGCCGAGCTCCTGATCCGTGCAGGTTTTATTCATAAGGAAATGGCGGGGGTATATGCGTACTTGCCACTGGGGCTTCGGGTTCTTGAAAAGATAAAGGACATCGTGCGGGATGAGATGAACAAGCTGGGCGCCACCGAGCTCATCATGACGACACTCCAGCGCAAAGAGCTCTGGGAGCAGACCGACCGCTGGGACTCTGAGAAAGTGGACGTGTGGTTCAAGTCGGAACTCGCGGCCGGAGGCGAGGTGGGCTTCGGCTGGAGCCACGAGGAGCCTATCGGCAATATGCTGCGCGACCACATCGCAAGCTACAAGGACCTGCCTGTCGTGGTGTACCAGTTTCAGACCAAGCTGCGCAACGAGCTGCGCGCCAAGAGCGGCATCATGCGCGGACGCGAATTTGTCATGAAAGACGCGTACTCCTTTGCAGTAGACGAAGCGCAGCACGAAAAAATATATGACGACATGAAGGTTGCGTACCGCCGCGTCTTTGAGCGCGTAGGACTCGGTGAAGACACATACATCACCTTTGCCTCCGGGGGCGCATTCACGCAGTGGAGCCACGAGTTTCAGACCATCTGTGATGCGGGAGAGGATGTATGCTATGTGGCGCATGAAAAGCATGTGGCGGTAAACGAGGAAGTGGCCAACGACGAGGCGCTTGCAAAGCTTGGAGTTACTCGTGAGGAATTGGTGAAGGTAAAGACTGCTGAGGTCGGAAACATTTTCAACTTTGGCCGTGAAAAGGCGAAAGGGCTTGACCTTAGCTTTGCGGACACTACAGGCGAGCGCGTCCCGGTGTGGATGGGCTCGTACGGTATCGGCGTCACTCGGCTTATGGGGGTGGTGGTGGAAAAGTATGCAGATGGAAAGGGTATCGTGTGGCCACGCTCCATTGCGCCTTTTCAGGTGCATCTCGTGTCGCTCGGCACGGAGCCGGCAGTCGTGGCTGTAGCGGACGAGCTGTACACCGCACTTACGGCACAGGGTGTGGAGGTGCTGTACGACGATCGCGATGCACGCGCCGGCGAGAAATTTGCTGACAGTGACCTCATCGGTATACCGACACGGGTGGTGGTGAGCAAGAAAACCATGGAGTCAAAGATGTACGAACTGGTAGACAGAGCGACGGGGGAGGTGCATATGTGTTCGGAGGAAGAAGTTACCAGCCAAATGTCAAAAGTAAAAAATTCAGTGTAAAAGTTCACCGGTGCAGCAGTTGCGCTGGTGGCTAGTCCAGGAGACTACGTGCGCGCGCACCAGTACACCTTCGCCTTTTGCATTTTGACTTTTGACTTGAACGTTTGACTTATGACTTTTGCCTTTTGACTTTTTCATCATGTCCATTTTTGATTCTCTCTACAACCCTTTTTCGAACGACATAGGCATAGACCTGGGTACAGCCAATACCCTTGTGTATCTCCGTGGCAAGGGTATCGTCATCAACGAGCCTTCGGTGGTGGCCATCAACATGAAGACGAACCAAGTGGTGGCGGTGGGTAAAACAGCAAAGGACATGCTGGGTCGTACGCCTGCTCACATTAAGGCCGTGCGTCCCCTTGTGAACGGCGTGATCTCCGACTTTGAGGTGACGGAAGAAATGCTCTCGTACTTTTTACGCAACGCCCAGCAGGGCACGCGCACGCTTTTCGGCCCGCGTGTGGTGATAGGCGTACCGAGCGGTATTACCAATGTCGAGAGCAGGGCGGTGCGTGATGCGGCAAGGAATGCAGGAGCGCGTGAAGTGTTCATTGTAGAGGAGCCTGTGGCTGCCGCTATTGGCATGCGACTGCCCATACACGAGGCGCGCGGCACTATGGTGGTGGATATCGGCGGCGGTACAACCGATGTTGCCGTGTTGGCGCTCAATGGTATCGTGGCCTCTCGCAATCTGCACATTGCAGGGGATAGGTTCAACTCGGACATCGTCACGTTTATTCGCGACGAGTTTAAGACACACGTGGGCGAGCGCACCGCAGAGGACCTTAAGCACGCCATATGTTCCGTACGTGAGGGCACTCCGCTTCTTGAGGCCCAAGTGCGCGGGCGGGACGTTGTGAGCGGTTTGCCGAAAGAGGTGGTCATTACGGACGATGATGTACGGCGCGCTATAGCCGCTTCGGTGGATTCGCTGGTGGAAAACATCAAGGACGTACTTGAGGCGACGCCGCCGGAGGTCTTGGCAGATGTGATGCAGAGCGGGCTCCATCTCACCGGCGGGGGTGCGCTCATCGCGGGTGTGGCCGAGCTCCTGACGCAAGAGCTGGAGCTTCCCGTGCAGCTTGCACCCGATCCGCTCATCTCCGTTGTGCGCGGTACGGGTACTATTGTCGAGCACGTTACGGCATTTCGTGAGATACTGATAGACGATGACGACTTCCTTCCGACAGCGGGGCAGTAGTGGCGTGCGCATCTGGCTCGTACGCATGGGCGTACCGCTTTCCGTGGCGGCGCTTGCCATTCTTGCGCTTGTGCTTGACGTGCCCGTGCCGAGCGGGGCAACGGGAGCCCTTCACAAGGCCGTCGGTCCATTCTGGGCAGGCAGAAACGATCTCGTAGCCACAGTAGTCGCTTCGTACGAGGCTCTTGAAAGTAAGGATGCCCTCGTGCGCGAAAATATCACGCTCCACGAGGAACTTTCGCGTTTGCGCCGCGAGGCGTACGGTGCAGGGTTGCTGCGTACCGAAAACGAGCGTCTGCGTGCAATGCTCGGGCGCGCCGCAGAGGAGGCGCAGGTGGCGGCCGTTGTCGTCGACAGGGACCGTATCCCGTACGATGCGTTTGTGGTTGATAGCGGCGAAAACAATGGAGTGCGTGAGGGTGCGCTTGTTGCGTCGCCCGAGGGCATTGCGCTCGGATTTGCGGATCGCGTATTTGCCGAAACGACCAATGTGCGCTCTTTTTCCGCACCGGGCCAAGTGACGCCCGTGGTGCTCGGTACCAGCTCGCCGCTCCTTGCGGAGGCGGTGGGCAAAGGGGCGGGGACCTACACCATCACCCTTCCGCGCGATGTGTCCATAGCGACGGGTACGCCCGTAGCACTCCAGATGTTTGAACCGTATGTGCTGGGCTATGTGGACGAGATCGTGTCCGCCCCGGAGCAGCCTTTTCAGAACCTCTACCTGCGTACGCCCAAAGCTCTTACACAGATGCGCTTTGTCGCAGTGAGTAAAACGCAGTGGAGCCGTGACGATACGGAAGGTCCGCGCAGCGAGTAGCAGGTATACATGATACGAAGTGTCTCCGGAAATACTCATGTGGTGTTGCGTGTCGCGCTCTTTGCGGCGGCTCTTGCGTCCTCCGTACTTGGTCCGTGGTGGCTGGCTCTCGGTATCGCTTCGTTGCTTATCGTGGCCATGCGCGCGTATGAAGCGGTGTTCGCGGGGCTTATGGTGGACATTCTGTATGCGCCCGGCTTCGCCGGCGGGGTCTATGGTGAGTATTTGTGCACGGCAGTGCTTGTCATGCTCGCGGTGGCATCATGCCTTGCACGCGCATACCTGAAGCGTCGTTAGTACTGTTGTTATGAAATGGGGTATGTCGACAAAGCGGTCTGTGCGTCAGACCGAAATAAGTCCGGACGAAATTTTGCTCGACGCAAGCAATCTTCCGCTCTTCGATCAAAGCTCGCTACAGGGCAGACTGGAGCGTCCGATAGGTCGCACAAGTGCGCGCACGCTCGCGTGGCTGTGTGTGCTCGTACTTTCTATTGCGCTTGTGCGGGTGGGAGAGCTTCAGCTTGTCCAAGGTGGGGAGTACGCCGAGCGGAGCGCCGCAAACACACTTGACCATCGTGTTGTTTTTGCGCCACGCGGCCTCATCTATGACAGGGAGGCACGACCGCTTGCGTGGAACGTTCCGTATGAAGAGGGAAGCGGGTACGCGGCCTTTGCGGGACGCGCGTACGCGACCACGAGTGGCATTGGCCATGTGTTGGGTTACGTGCGCTTGCCCCGGAAGGACGCAAGCGGCAACTATTATTCCGTGCAAACAGAAGGTGTGGCCGGTGTTGAGCTCGCGTACGACACCGCACTTCGTGGCACGAACGGTCTCAAAATTCTTGAAGAAGACGTGCGACTTGAGGTGGTGTCCGAGGGTGTGCTGCAGCCGCCGGCAGCGGGTGCGCCCCTCACGCTCACGATAGATGCCGAGCTCCAACATGCGCTCTACCAGTCGATAGCTGAGCTTGCGACACGCATCCCCTTCGCGGGCGGAGCGGGGGTGATAATGGATGTGCAAAGTGGTGAGATTGTCGCGCTCGTGTCTGTGCCCGAATATGAGCCGAACGCAATGCTGGCGGGCGACCACGAGCGCATCAGCGACTACGCCACAGACAAGAGCACACCCTACCTCAATCGTGTACTGAGCGGTCAGTACACGCCGGGCTCTATCGTGAAACCTTTTTTTGCAGTCGCTGCGCTTAACGAAGGTATTGTGGGCTCAGAGACGTCCTTTGTTTCGACCGGTGCTTTGCGTATCGCCAACCCGTACCACCCCGGCATGTACACCGTCTTTCGCGACTGGCGGGCGCATGGCGTGGTGGACATGCGCCGAGCGCTTGCGGTGAGTTCAGACGTATATTTCTACACCATAGGAGGCGGCTTTGGCGGTCAAGAAGGGCTTGGTATCGCACGCCTCGAATCGTACGCGCGGCGCTTCGGTTTTGGTGCGCCTACGGGCATTGCACTGCTCGGAGAGGTGCCCGGCGTCGTGCCTTCTCCCGCTTGGAAAGCCGAGGTCTTTGGGAAGGACGAGCCCTGGCGGCTGGGGAACACCTACCACACCGCGATAGGACAGTACGGTTTTCAGGTGACACCGCTTCAAGCGGTGCGAGCGACGGCGGCACTTGCGAACGGCGGTCAGCTGCTGCGTCCACGCATCACGCAAACAGACGCCGTTCTATCCAAATCGGTGGACATACCCGATCGCTTCCTGCGCGTTGCGCGAGCGGGTATGCGCGATGCGGTGTCGGCCGGCGGTACCGCCGGGGCGCTCTACGTACCGTACGTAGAGGTCGCCGCCAAAACCGGTACGGCCGAGCTTGGTGCGGAGAAGCGGTACGTGAACTCTTGGGTGACGGGCTTTTTTCCGTATGAAAAGCCTCGGTATGCGTTCGCTCTTCTCATGGAGCGCGGCCCGGTCACCAACCTTACGGGTGCTTCGTATGTCATGCGGCAGGTACTCGACTGGATGCACGTGAGCGCGCCACAGTACTTGGAACCGGTAGGTGAGTAGAAGAGTGACGAGTGAACGAGCAGGCCGGTAACCAGTGGTCGACATTGTTGACTTGTCCGCTTCATGCTATAGTGCACGCACTAGAGCTAGTGCTCGCCAAAGTACCTATCATATGTCTGACGATGCAGCTGTCCTCTCCGAGGAAAAATACAACGAGTTTAAGAAGGAGCTCGCCTTTCTGAGCACCACACGCCGCAGAGAGATCGCGGAGAGCTTGGAGTATGCGCGCTCGCTCGGCGACCTGTCCGAAAATGCCGAGTATGCCGAGGCGCGCGACTTACAAGCTGCGACCGAAGAACGCATCCGAAAGCTTGAGAGTATCCTCGCGACCGCAAAGATCCTCGAACATAAAAAGAGCGACGTGGTGTCGCTCGGCTCGAAGGTGGCTATTCAGAAGCTGGGAGAAAAGGAGCAGCATGTGTATACGATCGTAAGCTCGGAGGAAACAAACATGCATGAGAGAAAGCTTTCGCACCTTTCGCCTTTGGGCACCGCGCTCATGAACAAGAAGAAAGGCGAAGAGTTTACGTTTGAAACTCCCAGCGGCAAGCAAAAGTACAAGATAGTCTCCGTTGAGTAAACGTGTGTATGGCTGAGGTCGTACGTACACGTACCGAAGAAGAGTTGCGCGAAGAGCGGCGCAAAAAGCTCGCGATGCTCATCGAGCGCGGTATTGACCCGTACCCGAACGATGCTCACCCCACAGGGACGGCGCATGATGTGCGTATCGACTTCGATCGCATGGAAGCTGCGGGTGAGTCTGTGACCCTCGCCGGGCGCATTATGGCCGTGCGTGTGCATGGTAAAGCGGCGTTCCTTGATCTCTTTGACGGCTCTGATGCGCTGCAGCTATATGTGACAGAGGACGTGCTTGGTGCAGACTCTTTTGAACTATTGCTGAGCGTTTTGGACCGTGGGGACTTTCTGGAAGCGACGGGAACACTCATGCGCACGAAGCGAGGCGAACCCTCGCTCAAAGCGTCTTCATGGCGCATGCTCGCAAAGAGCCTTGCGCCCCTTCCCACGGAGCACTACGGCATCAAAGATGAGGACGAGCGCTACCGCAAACGCTATCTCGATATACTCCTTGACCGCGAACGAGCAGAGCGTCTACGCAGACGCAGTGCCTTCTGGAATGCTGCGCGCGAATTTCTGCTTTCACGCGGCTTCATTGAGGTGGAGACGCCCATTCTTGAGACACAACCCGGCGGAGCGGAAGCGCGGCCCTTTACCACGCACCACAATGCGTTGGATATTGATGTACAGTTGCGCATCAGTGCCGGCGAACTATGGCAAAAAAAGCTCCTCGTCGCCGGCCTTCCAAAAACGTTCGAAATTGGGCGTATTTTCCGCAACGAGGGAATGTCGCACGAGCACTTGCAGGACTACACGCAGCTTGAGTTCTATGAAGCGTACAGCGACTACGAGCGCGGCATGGTGCTCGTGCGTGAGCTTTATCGTCACATTGCACGTGCGGTCTACGGCACAGAGGCGTTTGAGATCGGAGGATTCGCCGTTGATCTTGCGGCAGAGTGGCAGACGTACGACTACTGCGCGCTCATGCAAGAACACTACGGGTTTGACCCGCGAGACGTCACTGAAGAAGCGGCGCTCGCCGCGCTCACGCAAAGTGGCGTCCGAACGAAGGTCGGGGAGGCGATAAACAAAGAGCGTGCCGTTGATACGCTTTGGAAGGCAATACGCAAGACGCTCGGGGGCCCCGGTTTTCTGATAAACGTGCCTGTGTACCTGGAGCCCTTGGCGAAGAGAAGCCGCACGGATGCCCGTGTGGTGGAGCGATTCCAGGTGATGCTGGGAGGTTCTGAGGTAGGGAAGGGTTTCAGTGAGCTGAATGATCCGGAAGATCAGCGCAGCCGTTTTGCACGACAGGAAGAGCTACGCAGGGCGGGGGACGAGGAGGCGCAAAACGCAGACCTTGAATTCGTGGAAGCGCTTGAGTATGGGATGCCACCCGCGTTTGGCTTCGGTGTGTCTGAGCGCTTGTTTGCCTTTCTTGAAAATGTTTCGGTGCGTGAAGCGCAAGCGTTTCCGTTGATGAGACCGCGGGGGTAACACCGGAATGGGAATGGGGGATGCGCGAAGTCAAAGGTCAAAAGTTAGAAGTCAAAAGTACAAGGCAAAAGTAAAAAGCGTAGCCCGTCCGTGGCGTACTTGCGACTTTTGACTTGCACTTTTAACTTTTGCCTTTTGAATTTTTCCTTGAATGCCCCCATTCACATCCTCATTCCCATTCCTATTGTTCCTTCTTCTTCCCCCACCTTCCTCTCCCCGCTTTCTTCGGCTCAGCAAGTATCTCTAACGCACGTGCGAGGCTGATAGTGTACACGTCATCTTTCTTGAGCGAGCGGAAGTCCGTCTGGTGCACTATGTACGGACCGAAACGACCTATCGACGCGGTGATGGGTTCGCCTGTCTCAGGGTGAGCGCCTAATACGCGCGGGAGCGAGAGGTACGTAAGCGCCTCTTCGAGCGTTACGGTGCTCGGGTCCTTGCCTTTGGGGAGCGAAGCCCGCTTAGGCTTCTCAAGCTTGGCCTTTTTCTTGCCGTTTGCGTCCTTCGCCGTCTTTGGGTCTCCCACCTGCACGTACGGACCGAAGCGGCCCGTGAGCACAAAGATGGGTTCACCTGTTTCAGGGTATATTCCGATGGGCTTGTCAGGCTCCACGAGTCCGCCCGTATCTGTGCGTGCGCCGGTGCATTCCGGAAAACGAGCACAGCTCATGAATTTGCCTGTTGTGGAAAGTTTGAAAACCATCGGCCCGGCACATACGGGGCACGTGAACTCTGCGGGGGCGTCGCCGAGGTTTGTCTGCTTTTCCACAGTCTCCTTTGCGGCCACCTCCGCACTGAAGGGCCCGTAAAACTCGCGCAACGTCTTCTCATACTCACGCTCGCCGGACGCTATGTCATCAAGTTCTTCTTCCATTTCCGCAGTGAATGTGTCGCTGATGTAGGTGGGAAAATGTTTTTCCAAGAAAGAGCTCACCACGTCTCCGGTATCCGTCGGTATAAGGGTTTTACCCTCCTTGCTGACATACAGTCGGTCGGCCAAGTTTTTCATGATAGCCGCATATGTCGATGGTCTTCCTATGCCGCGCTTCTCTAGCTCCTTCACCAGCCCCGCTTCAGTGTAACGCGAGGGCGGCGTGGTCTGCTTGGCTTCGGCCCCAAGCGAGACAAGTGCAAGGGTATCGCCCGGTGCAACCTTTGGCAGCTCTACCTCCTCGCCGCGCGCGGCGGGGTCACCCATGAGCCAGCCTTCATAGACAGTGCGGCTTCCGGTGGCGGCAAACTCCGGGACACTGCGCGACACCGGGCCCCCCGCAATGCGTGTGCGCTTCACGCGCGCATCTTTCATCTGTGAGGACACTGCGCGCGCCCATATGAGCTTATACAGATTTTTTTGTTCGTCTGTGGTGCCGGCAGAGAGCTTGGCGGCATTGGTGGGGCGTATCGCTTCGTGAGCCTCCTGCGCATTCTTGCTCTTGGTGCGGTACTGTCGTACCTCTACATGCTCTTTGCCAAACTTTTTTTCAACGACTGCGGCAAGTTGCGCAAGAGCTTGGGAGGAAAGCGTGGTAGAGTCCGTACGCATGTACGTGATATGGCCCTGCTCGTACAGCTTTTGGGCCACACCCATCGTTCGCGAGGGAGCAAAGCCGAGTCTCGTAGACGCCGCCTGCTGCAATGTGCTTGTCGTAAAAGGCGGCCGCGCCGTACGCTTTTGTTCCGACTCTTTTACGTCATGCACGCACCATGCTTCCGCCCGTCCTGCGTCGAGAATCCGGTCTGTCTCCTTTTGCGAACGCGGCTCTTCGCTGCATACAAGCCGTATGGCCTCCTTCTTGTTCGTCTTTGTCTCCGCGGTGATGGTCCAGTAGTCCTCCGGCACGAAAGCGCGTATCTCACGCTCGCGCTCCATGAGTATGCGCAGTGCGGGAGACTGTACACGGCCGGCCGAGAGACCGTAGCGCACCTTTTTCCAGATAAGCGCAGATAGGTCGTAGCCGACCAGACGGTCAAGCACGCGGCGCGCTTCCTGCGCCTTGCGCAGATCTTGATCAATGTCGCGTGGGTGTGCTATCGCCTCCTGCACCGCGTCCTTGGTGATCTCATTGAATGTGACGCGCTTGGTCTTGGCCTTGGGTAGCATGAGTGTCTCCATCACATGCCATGCTATCGCTTCACCCTCACGGTCGGGGTCCGTAGCGAGCAGGATTTCCTCAGCCTTAGCGGCTGCGCCCTTGAGCTCTATGAGCACCTTTTCCTTTCCTTTGCTCACCTCATACTTCGGCACAAAACCGGCCCCGATGTCTATGGCGTACTTGTTGCTTTTTGGAAGGTCGCGCACGTGCCCTACAGAAGCCCGTACCATATAGCCGGGTCCGAGGTATTTTTCAATTGTCTTAGCTTTTGCGGGGGATTCAACAATGACGAGTTTCATATACTAGTTTTGAGATGTGAGTTTAGAGTTTGGAGAGACAAGTTAGCGAGTTCTGCCATGGGGGACGGGAATACTCTAAACTATAAACTCCTTACTCTACACTCGTCTGCTACAAGTATCACACACTGTACCACGGTGCAAGAAAGCGTACAGGTCCGACATGGTGTCGGACCTGCGTATGCCGCTTAAAGCAAGCGAATGTGGTCATGTCTGCTGTCGCCAAGCACTCCGTAGTCTGTGACAACAAGCGCGACCTGCTCCAGCACATCCGCGCCGTTGTGCGTAACACGCTTGAGTGCGAAATAGACGGTGTCCTCAGGCCCCTGCAAACAAAGTACGTGTCTGTCGTTGAGTGCAAGCAGGCTTACACCTTGCGCTCGTCTGTTTACCCAGCCTAGACGCCATTCATCGCCTGGTCGGTGTGTGGGGCGCGTAAGCACCACGTATCGGTGCCATCCACCGAGCACGTACACATGTGAAAATGGCCATACGGTAGAAACTCGCCGCCGCATCCGAGCCCCCGGTGATGTTTGGTAGTCGCCGCCTGGCACGTGTGCCAGTAGGTCAAGATCTGCGCGTAACGCGTCAATCTGTTCCTCGTCAATGCTTCGGTTGTTCCAGTAGTGGGTTTCCTGCAGGCGTTGGTTATTCGTTCCGATCGCGGCAAGAGCCATAAAGGGAACCATGCAGCGATTAAGTGTGTGTGCCCACAGAGAACAGGGTTTGTACGGTAGTGTGAGCATTGCTTCCTCCGAGCGTACCGTAAGTGTCTAAGTCCTCACGCATAAAAGCACAAGCAGCACCTATGTCAAGTACACAAGGCCCAGCCGCTCCTCTATGAGGCCTTTGAGCTCCATGGCGGCAAGGAGGGCGTTTGTCTCATGTGTCGGCCGCGCAAGCGCGCGGAGCAGCTCATCCCGGGCAGTCGGGCTGCGCCTGAGTAAGGCCGCCACCTCCGCTTCGTCTTCGGAGAGCGTGACAGACTCGGTGTGCATGTCCGCTTCCGCGATACTCAGTGCTTCGAGTATGTCCGCGCTCTTGGTAATACAGGCGGCGCCTTTTTTGATGAGCATGTGCGGGCCTACCGATGTGGCGCTTGTGATGGGGCCCGGCACCGCCATGACGTCCCTGTTGTACTCGGCGGCGAGACGGCTCGTGATGAGCGTACCGCTCCTTTCCGTTGCCTCTATCACGAGCACAGCGCGGGACATGCCGGCCATTATCCTGTTGCGTTGCGGAAAAGATTCCGGGCGTGGCTTCCACAATGGCTCGAACTCTGAAAGTAGTGCTCCACCTGCCGCAAGTATGTCGTGTGCAAGTGCACGATGCGCGGCAGGGTAGAGTACACGGTCGTCCAGCCCCGAGCCGGGTACCGCCACGGTTGGTAGGCCTGCCCCAAGTGCCGCCTTGTGTGCTATGCCGTCAATGCCAAGGGCGAGCCCGGACACTATACATACGGGGTAGCCGCGCAGACCGCGTATCAGCGACTCGCATGCAGCGCGCCCATATGAGGTATACTCGCGGCTGCCTACCACCGCGAGATATGCGTACTGCTCCGGGTCGGGAAGCGTGCCGCGCACGTAGAGTTGTTTCGGCGGGTCCGCTATTTCCGCAAGCGCTGGAGGGAGTGCGTGGAGCCGACGTACCGGCCAGTTTTCGGGAGACATGGGCTTTCAGTATAGCGCAGACATCGGGCATGCTACGACCGGGCGGCGTGGATTGTGGTGCGTGCGGAAAACATACACGAGGAGACGGAGCGTAGCCGACGTAATGCGCACGCATGCCGCGTGCTTTCTACTTTCTTCATTCTACCTTATACTTATCCTATGCTCGACATTGCATTCATTCGCGAGAATAGGGACTTCGTGGCAACTGCCATGCAAAACAAGCGCGCAGAGCCGATCGACTTTGATGCGCTTTTTGCACTTGATGACGAGCGCACCGCGCTGCGTACCAAGATTTCCGATCTGAATGCTGCGCGCAATGCCGCCGCTCGCGAGCGCAACATAGAGGAAGGTCGGCGGCTCAAGGAAGAAGCCGCCAGGCTTGAGGCATCGCTTGCGGATGTCTCTAAGCGCTTGCTCCAGGTACTTGACAAGATACCGAACATTCCCTCTGCCGACACACCCATAGGCCCCGACGAATCAGGCAACAAAGTTGTGCGCCAAGTGGGCGAGCGCCCGGCTTTCCCCTTTACACCCAAGCCTCACTGGGAGCTTGGTGCCGCACTCGACATTATAGACTCAGAGACAGCGGGCACGGTCTCGGGGGCTCGTTTCACGTATCTCAAGGGCGACCTGGTGCTCCTTCAATTCGCACTACTCGATCTAGCGCTGAAGACGTTACTAGATCGTACCACGCTCGCCGACATTGCGTCCCGCGCCGGGCTCTCGGTAGATCCGCGGCCGTTCGTTCCTGTCCTGCCACCCGTTTTCATGCGTGCCCCTGTGATGCACCGCATGGCCCGGCTCAATCCCATTGAGGATCGTTACTACTACAAGGAAGACGACCTCGTGATGGTGGGCAGTGCGGAGCACACGCTCGGTCCGCTTCATATGGATCAGATTCTGGATGAAAAGTCATTGCCGCTTAGGTATGTCGGGTACTCTACCGCGTTTCGACGCGAGGCCGGTTCATACGGCAAAGACACCAAAGGCATCCTCAGGCAGCACCAGTTCGATAAGGTTGAAATGGAATCCTTCGTGCTTGGTGAGCAGAGCTATCAGGAGCAGGACTTCTTTGTCGCCATACAGGAACACCTCATGCAAGCGCTCAAGTTGCCGTATCAAGTAGTGCTTGTATGCACCGGAGATATGGGTAAGCCCGACCATCGGCAGATAGACATTGAGACATGGATGCCCGGCCAGAACACGTACCGCGAGACACACAGTGCAGACCTCGTTACCACCTATCAGTCACGCCGCCTTAACACGCGCGTGCGTCGCGCAGCCACAAGCAAGGCGGAGCTCGTACATATGAATGATGCCACGGTGTTCGCGATGGGGCGCACGCTCATCGCCATCATCGAAAACTATCAGAACGAGGATGGCACCATTCGCGTACCCGAAGTACTGCGGCAGTATGTAGGGAAGGAGGTGGTAGGAAAACGCGAGCAGTGAGTAGTGGGGAGTGAGTACCGGAAGGTGAACTCGTGAGTGCCTGCGAAGCACCAATACACAGATCACAAGCTCCAAAAATACAGCTCAGCTGCGTCAGACGGTTTTGTTCGTGTTTTTTGATCTAGGGATCGTTTGCCCGCCTCCCGGAGGCAGGGAACTTCCGATCTTGGATTTGTGTTTTCGTTGCCGTACGCTGGTGGTATATGCTCCGCGTCCGCCATACATCTCACCGGTAATAGTTGCCCATCCGACACCTCATGTTCTCCAAGCGCAAATTTCGCACCCCCAAAGCGAGGCGTCGTGAAAGGCGGCGCAGGCTGCTCTTGAGCGGCACAGCATGCGCTGCGGTACTGGTGCTTGTGGGCTCTGTCGCCTTTGTGATACATATGGACGCGTTGCGCGTTGCGCGTGTTGAGGTACATGGTGCGCTGCCGGGGCAAGATACGAGACTTGAGCATGAAGCGTGGTCCCGTATACGCGGCACGTACCTGTGGGTGATACCGCGGGACAGCATATTTCTCGTTCGCGGTACGTCCGTTGCTGCGGCACTCGTGCTCGCCGACCCACGACTCCGAACAGTGGAAGCGGACCTTGAGCGGATGCGCGTGTTGCGTGTGAATGTACTGAACAGAAAGCCGGAGGCGAAGTGGTGCGGTGAGGCAGTGCCCCCGGCGGCATACGGTACAACGTTATCGGATACTACCGCCACAAGCGCACCGGTGCGATGGGGTCACTGCTATATCATGGATGAGACGTCCTATATCTATGAGAACGACACAGAGCCACCGCTTGACCTGCCGCGCTACTACGGCCCGTTAGAGCACGCAGAGCCTATCGGACAGGCGTTCATAGAGAGTACCGAGTATGCAGCAACGGCGCGCCTGCGAGCGGAGCTTGCACGTGCGGGCTATGTCACTACCGCGATGCTCTTGGTGGATGAAACGCAGTCCGAGCTCTATCTGGAAAACGGCACGCGAGTGCTTATCCGTCGCGGTGCGGCTGCGGAGGAGGTCTTGCGTGAGCTTTCTGCAGCTACGGGTGCGGAGGCGCTCCGCGATACACGTGACATTGAGTATTTGGACTTGCGGTGGAAGGGCAAGGCGTACTACCGCTATCGGGACGGCAGCTAAGACAGGAGATCAAAGACGAGAAACAGTAGATACAGGTTCGCCGGTCTTGCTTGTTTCTTTTCTCTTGTCTTTTTTCTTGATACGCATGCTATACTTGAGCTACCGGGCCTAGCTGCCTCACATTTTTTCATGGTACCGCTTTTTTTCGAGTACGCGGCGTGGCACTACAGTCAAGCTCTGGCAGATTACGTACGCGTGTGGTCCAATATTGTCTGGTTTCTGTTTAACTTTTTCTCCATTCCGCTCTTGATGCGGACCTTTTTCTCGCCTTTCCATCGTTTGGACGAAGGATACCGCAAGGGTTTTTACCCTGAAGACTGGGCCAATACATTTGTCGTTAACTCATTGATGAGGCTCGTGGGCGCTATCGTGCGGTTTACGCTTATTTTGATGGGTCTCGTCGTCACGACAGCCGCGGGCGTGCTTGGTGCACTGGTTTTTGCCGTCTGGGTGCTGGCACCTGTCATGCTTGTGGCGCTTGTCGGTTTTGGTCTTACGTACATCGCCATTTGACCACCCTATGACGTACCAAGAACTTGAGCGAAGCGTGTATGAATTATATGGGCCGGCGCTTCGTTTGCGCGCGCTTTTTCCGCGTGCCACGCGCGCGATAGCCGAACAGTGGCTCAACATCGCACTTGGTCTAGTGCTGGCGGGCGTTTTGGTTTTGGGTGCCATTTCACTCACATCGTTGGGAGGCGGTGCAGGGCACATCTTTGCGCTAGGGGCGCGCAAGCTGTACGGTTTGTTCTTGCTCTTGTTTACAGCTCGCTTTGTGCTTTCAGCGCTCGAAGCGTTTCACCGGTCCTATTATTTTCGCGGGCTTGCCACGGTGCTCCGCGAGTCGGGATCGGATGCCGCACTCGCCACTACATGGGAAGTGGCCACCATTGTGGCTGACACAGACCCTGCCGATGTGACAGCGGGTTTTATGCTGTCAAAGTATGGAGAGGAGGTGCTGTACCGCGCCGGCGTGGCTCCTGAGCCGTATGAAAAGTTTTTTCACACACGTGCACCCACGCTTACGGCCGGCGCTTTTTATCTGGAGCGTGACAGGGGAGTGACGCTGCCCACGTATACCAAAAGCTTGGTAAAGCAGGACGCGGCGTTCGCGTCTTTCCTTGCGTCCCAAAACATCACGGCGGATGACGTAACGGCTGCGGCCGGATGGGTAGAGCGCATGCTGCGTGCGGAGCGATACCGCAAGCGCTGGTGGTCCCGTGACAATCTGGGCCGCATCCCGGGCTTGGGCAAGGGTCTCTCGTACGGCGAATCCTACCTTATAGAAAAGTACGGCTATGAGATGAACCAAGACCCATCGTGGTTTGACGCTGTGGACAGGGCAAAGTCCGAGGATGATGAAGTGGAAGCTCTTGAGGCCGTGCTCTCACGCGCGCGCCAAGCCAATGTGCTTCTTGTTGGTGATGACGAGTCGGGAAAGCATGAACGCATAGCACAGCTATACAGAAAGATCCTTGAGGGCCACGCGCTCCCGCCAATAGAATCGTGTCGTGTGTTCCGCTTTGACATAGAGGCGGTCATAGCGGCGATGCGGGACAAGGTGCACTTTGAAGCAGAGCTCCGCCGCGTGCTCCACGGTGCCATTCATGCGGGCGACCTTATCCTTTACATAGACGACCTTACCGCAGCATGCAGCAGCGCGAATGTGTTGGGCACCGACTTGGTTGACCTTTTGGTACCGTATCTCCAAGCTCGGGACCTGCACATCGTCGCCGGGGCGCGCTCGGAAGGCTACCACAAGACGCTCTCTCGTGACTCGCGGGTCATGCAGTACTTTGAGCTTGTGCAGATGCACGACATAGACGAGAGTGGCCTGCTTACGGTACTTGAGCAGCGCGCGATCCGCTTGGAACATGGGTCGCGCATCGCATTTTCGTATCCGGCGCTCAGAGCGGTAGCGCGGCTTGCGAACAGGTATTTTCCGGATGGGGTGATGCCCGACAAGGCTCTCGACCTCATGGAGGAGCTCGTGCCGCACGCGCTCTCTGCAGGGCACGATGTGGTCTATGCGGCGGATGTGGAAGGGCTCGTGGCGCAAAAGACGGGGGTGCCACTGGGCACGCCTACCGACGAGGAGCGTGACAAGCTGCTCCGGCTTGAGGCCGTGCTCCATGAGCGTGTGGTCGGTCAAAATGAGGCGGTGGAAGCTGTGGCGCGCGCTTTGCGCAGGGCTCGCGCGGGAGTGGGTAGCGCCGAGAAGCCCATGGGCTCGTTCTTATTCCTGGGTCCTACCGGTGTGGGTAAAACGGAAACAGCGAAAGCGCTTGCGTTTGCCCTTTTTAAGGACGAGGACGCGATGATACGTTTCGATATGTCTGAGTATCAGGGACTTGAGGCTCTTTCGACACTGCTCGGGTCCGCTGATATCGGCGCGCCCGGTCGACTTCCTGTAGCGGTCAAAGAGCGTCCGTATGGCGTGTTGCTCCTTGATGAGTTCGAGAAGTCTGACAGGACGGTACATGATATCTTCCTGCAGATATTGGATGAGGGTGAGTGTACGGACGCGTTCGGCAAAGCGGTGAATGTGCGCAACCACATCATCATTGCCACCACGAATGCGGCAGCCGACCTCGTGTGGAAATGGGAGCGTGAGCCCATACCCGAAGGTGAAAAGAAAGACGCGCTCATTGATGTGCTCGTTTCGCGCGGGCTGTTCCGCCCGGAGTTTCTCAATCGTTTTGACGACCTCATTCTTTTCCACACACTCAGCGAGGAGCACATCCGCACCATCGCACGCATACAGCTTGAGCTTTTGGCGAAGCGGCTCGCGGATCGCAATATCAGGCTCGTGATAGACGATGCGCTTGTTCGTGCGGTGGCAAAAGCGGGGTACGATCCGCGCTTTGGGGGCAGACCCATGCGTCGCATCATCAAAGATAAGGTGGAGCAGGCTGTGGCGGACAGACTCTTGGCAGGTACCCTGAAGCCGGGAGACCATGTAACGCTAACACCGGCAGATATTGCATAAACAACAAACGGTGATCGGCCTCTGCCGATCACCGTCCCTTGTGCTCATTTTACTTGCACAGTGCGCGTACGCCACTGCGCAAACGCAAGAAAAACACCAATGTACAGGAAAGTATCAAGCGTTCAGTGTCGCAACTGCTCCCCGTGTGAGGTGGGTTCATTCGGACAAGCGCTTCCGCAATAAAATCAAGAAGGGCGCGTCGGAGATAAAAGAACACGGTGAAGGGACCTCCTCTGGCATCATCACGACTTTTCGGTATTATCTCATGATGCAAGGCTTTTGGCGAAACATGCGGCGGCCTGTTTATGTGCTCGCCCCAATGGCGGACGTGACGGACGCGGCATTCAGGCGTGTCATAGCGCGCTACGGCAAGCCTGACGTGATGTGGACGGAGTTTGTCTCGGCGGATGGCCTGTACCATACGCGGGAGAAGCAGAAGCTTTCTGACGAAGAGAACCCGCTTATGCGCGACCTTCTGTACGACGAGTCAGAGCGACCCATAGTGGCACAGCTTTTTTCCTCCCACCCGGACATGATGGAGTATGCAGCGGGCTTCGTGCGCGAGCTCGGCTTTGACGGCGTGGACATCAACATGGGTTGCCCGGACCGCTCGGTCGAAAAGCAGGGTGCCGGTGCCGCGCTTATGAAAAAGCCAGCGCTTGCGCGCGAGCTTATCCGTGCAGCGAAATGCGGTGCACAGCACATACCGGTGTCTGTGAAAACGCGCATCGGATACAACAGAAACGAGCTGGAGACCTGGCTGCCCGAGCTTCTTGCGGAGGAGCCTGCGGCGGTGACGGTGCATGCTCGGACACGCAAAGAGATGAGCCTTGTGCCCGCGCGCTGGGAGCATGTGCGTGAGGCGGTGGCGATACGAGACAGGCTGGGAGCGCAGACTTTGATACTGGGGAACGGCGACTGTGAAAGCATAGCGGATGCCGAGACGCGCGTACGGGAAAGTGGCGCAAACGGCGCTATGCTAGGTCGCGCTATTTTCGGCAATCCGTGGCTGTTTGCCGATGTTGCCCGTGCGAAGCGCGGAGACAACATCACGCGTCCTGCGAAGCTCCATGCGAAGCAGGATCACCTTCCCACGTCCACCAAACTTCGCGTCCTTGTAGAGCATTGTGCGCTTTTTGACGGGCTTTGCGGCCACAAGAGCTTTGCGGTAATGAAAAAGCACTTCAAGGCATACGTACAGGGCTTCCCGGGCGCTAAGGAACTGCGCGAAGAGCTTATGGCATGCAATAGTGCCGCTGAGGTGAGTGCGGTCTTGGCACGTCACAGCACTGAATAGCCCGGCACGCAAGTACCTTTGCATTTCGTCAAGTGCTATAGTATTTTTTTAGAACATAGCAGACTCTCACTGCAGGGTATTATAGGAGGTGTAGGTGGCTACCCCAAATTTCCCCTACCTTGACTATCGCACAGAGGTTGGCGACGCTATCCGGCGGCACGGCGGCGCACTAAATGCACATGCTCATCTGGACAGAGCGTGCACGCTAGATTCGGTCTATCTCAAGCACTACGGCGTGACACCGCTCGAGGCGGCACGCATGCCGCTCAAAGCCAAGCAGGCGCTCGTGGGCGAGCTGCATCGTGGCCGGGCGTATACACCGGATGACTTGCGTGCACGCATGCGTTTTGTCTTGGAGCTGTCCCTGGAGTGCGGTACGCGTAAGGTGGTGTCGTGTATTGACGCTACGCCGGACATCGGCTTGGTCGCCATCGAAGCGGCGCTTGAGCTCAAAGCCGAGTTTGCACCGAAAGGACTTGAGTTTGAAATAGTCCCGCACCCGATCTTCGGCTTTAAGGAAGATCGTAGATTTCCTGTCTCGCGGTGGGACATTTTCGAACAAGCTTGCGCACTTGCAGACGGCGTGGGCGCACTTCCGGAGCGAGACATCCGCGACGATAGCATCGGCCCGGTCGAGCATCTGCGTAAGACGTTGCTCCTCGCGAAGCGCTTGAAAAAGCCGCTCTACGTTCATGTTGGTCAAGCGAACAGAGCCGCGCAGCGTGATGTCTTCGATCTCATCGACGCGGTTAAGTGGCTCGACTACGTTGCGGGTCCGCATGATGAACCGTGCGTGTGGGCAATCCACAACATTTCGATGGCCGCATACGGGGAAGAAGAAGCCGCACACGTGTTGCACGGCTTGAAAAAGTATCGAATCGGTATCATTTGCTGTCCGCCCGCAGCCGTTTCGATGAGGCAACCGCGTTTCGAGCGCGGCCCGACGCGCAATTCGATCACGCGTGTCTTTGATGCGGTGTGGGCTGGCGTGCCTGTGCGCTTTGGGACCGACAACATCAGCGATCCCTTCATGCCCGCAACCACCGCATGCTTGCTGGATCATGTGATATTCGGCACAGAGCCACTACGCGAGTACGATCCGCCGCTGCTGGCAAAAATCGCTGCAGGAGTAGCGCTCAACGAGAACGACAGGGGTACCGCATGGTCCCACCTTATGGAGGACTTGGAAGCGTACCGCTCGGAAGACCCCTCCTACAAGCCCTGGTGGGAGTACGCGCCCAGCACTTGAAAAAAATGAGAGGGTGTATGCTCGTAATCGGTCAAGTAAGTAGGGTATCCCCCTCGCGCCTGTCGCCCACCCAGGAGGGGCCGCTTTCGGCACCGCTAGTGACTTGAAGTGGGAATCACGGCAGCTCGCCGACCCCGCCGCCGCCGGACACTCTCGTCCGGCGGCTTTTACCTTTTTGCGCGAAAACGCTATACTTAGCCTTATGGCGGAACATAGCGCACTCTATCGTAAGTACCGGCCCCAAAGCTTTAGCGAAGTCCTCGGACAGGAGCATGTCGTGTCCGTACTTGAGGGAAGCATCAAGGAAGGCGCCATCGCGCACGCGTACCTTTTTACCGGCTCACGGGGGACGGGCAAGACATCCGTCGCGCGTATCTTTGCACGCGAGATCGGAGTGGTCGAAAGAGACCTGTACGAAATGGACGCTGCGTCCAACAGGGGCATAGACGAGATCCGCGCTCTGCGGGAGGAAGTGCATACGCTCCCGTTTTCTTCTCCCTACAAAGTGTACGTGATAGACGAGTGTCACATGCTTACCAAAGACGCGTGGAACGCACTCTTGAAGACGCTCGAAGAGCCGCCCGCGCACGTGCTTTTCATACTGGCCACGACGGAGCTCGACAAGGTGCCCGACACCATACAGTCTCGTTGCCAAACATTTACCTTCAAAAAACCGGGCACGGCGCTTCTCAAGGAGCTCGTGACACGGGTGGCGAGCTCTGAAGGGCGCACGCTTGCTCCGGAGGCGGCGGAGCTTATCGCGTTCCTTGCAGATGGCTCGTACCGCGATGCACACGGTATTCTACAGAAAATAATAGGCTCTTCACATGAGAAAAAGATCGACGCCGCACGCGTGGAAGAAGTGAGCGGTGCGCCCAAGGGTGCGCATGTGCTTGATGTGCTGCGCGGTATCGCGACTAACGATCCCGAGGTCGCGCTCGGTGCGCTTCGCCGCATCGGTGAGTCGGGTATCGATATGCGCGTGTTCGCTCGGCTTATTCTGCGTGCACTGCGCGCGGTGCTGCTCTTGCGTGCCGCCCCGGGTATGCGTGAAGAGCTTCGGAGAGAATTTGCCGAGCACGAATTTTCCGTTCTTGAAGAAATGGCCACCACACATGCGGCGACCATTAATTCGCGTTTGCTCAGCTCTTTTCTTGAAGCTCTGCCTGCACTCGGGCTTACGTACGTGCCGGGGTTGCCGCTTGAGCTGGTGATCATTGAGCACACACGGAAGAATTCATGAGAAAGCTAGTGTACTTCGTACGCCATGGCGAAAGCATTACGAATGCGTCCGACACGCACTATGGCCCGGATGCGCCACTCACCGAGAAGGGCAGAGAGCAAGCCCGCTTTGTGGCGTCGCGCTTTGCGCATGAGCACATTGACGCTGTGTACGTGAGCAACATGCCGCGCTCGCATGAGACAGGGCAGGCGATAGCGGAAGCGACAGGTGCACCGCTCTGTACCCTTGCGGAGCTCCATGAGACACGCAAGCCGTCCTTTTTTGTGGGAGAGAAAAAGCACGCGCCGCTCGTGCTGGAGGCCAAGGCTGCCATGAAGGCCATTGTGCATTCGGCGGAAGGCCGCGTGCATGATGAAGAAACATTTGCGGATGTGAGCGCACGAGTTGTTCATGTGCTCTCCGCGCTTGCGGCCGCGCAGGAGGAGCGGATAGTGGCGGTCTCACATGGTGACTTCATGCGCCATGTGTTTGGCCATATAGTGCTCGGAGAAGCTTTTTTGCCGGAGCACAGAGCCCTGTTGCGCGAGCGCATGCCCACCACGAACACCGGGGTGACGCTCGCGGAGTGCAGGGATGGCGCGTGGCGCATCCACACGTGGAATGATAGGGCGCACCTCGCCGAAACAAAGGAGCCGGAACCTAGTGGTGACTTCCTATGAAAACTGTCTACTTCGTACGGCACGGTGAGACGCGTCAGAACAAGGCGCAGGTGCACCAGTACCCGGAGGATCCGCTTTCCGATACGGGCCGTGCACAAGCGCATAAAGCGGCACAGGCACTGAAGGGCAAGTCGATCGACATTGTGCTCGCGAGTGATCTCGCACGCGCGGCCGAGACGGGGAGCATCATCGCGCGCGAGCTTGACGTGCCCCTTCTGTACTCGCCGCTTTTGCACGAGGTCCGACGCCCGACCTTTCTGTGGGGCAAGAGCCATTTTTCGCTCACGTCACTTCTATTTTTTGCGCGCTACTTTCTCACCGGCATCGTGGGCAATACGCGGTATGACAATGAAGAGACCTTGCGCGACTTTGGGGCTCGCGTTGGGAAGGCACTTAAGATGCTTGAGGAAAGGCCTGAAAAGACGCTCGCGGTAGTCACGCATCGTGGCGTTATGACCATACTCCCGCCGCTCGTACGCGGTAACACCGCTGCGGGCGGCTTGGCTCTGGTTCGATCCTTTTTCAATATTCTGAGCGTCGATAATGCTGAGATAACTACAGCCGAGCATGATGGTGAGAAGTGGCACATCAAGAGGAGAAACGGGAATGAACATCTTCGTTAATGTCCGCTCTGTGGGTGTAAGATTATTTCAACAACGTATGTACACTGTATTGCAGCAAGAACCAAAGCACCAAGCACAAAATTACAAGTTCCAAATAAATTCTGTACGACAAAGCATAAACGGAAGCGTTTGGCGTGTTAACAGTAGGCATGTAGTTTGTGATCTATTTGGAGCTTGAGATTTTGAATTTGAGATTTTACACGTACTATGACTGCTCCTCATTCCCATTCCCATTCCCGCAAGGAAGGCGCAGCTTCCTTTCTTTGGGGCTCGTCCACCGCCTCGTACCAGGTGGAGGGCGGCATCGACAACTGTGACTGGGCACAGGCCGCACGCGAGGGCAGGGTGCCTTTGTGCGGACGAGCGTGCGACCACTACCGGCTGTATGAGCAGGACTTTGACCTTGCGAAAGAGCTTGGCCACACCGGGCATCGTTTCTCAGTGGAGTGGGCGCGCATAGAGCCGCGAGAAGGCGAGTTTGACGAGACGGAGCTTGAGCACTACCGAGGGGTGCTGCGTGCGCTCCATGCGCGCGGGCTCATACCATTTGTGACGCTCTGGCACTTCACGCTGCCGGTGTGGTTTGTAGAGCGGGGAGGCTGGGAGCGTAGAGATGCGCCGGCACTTTTTGCTCGATACTGCGCCAAAGCGGTGGAGGCGTTTGGTGACTTGGCTACGTGCTACGCTACCATGAACGAGCCCATGGTCTACGCCAACAACGGCTGGATCCGGGGTATATGGCCACCCTTCAGTAAGTTCAGTCTTTTAGAGCACGTGCGCGGCGTACCTGCCGTCTTGGAAAAGGGCGAACACACCGCACGCCGTACGCTGACACCATACCGCTACTTCCGTGTGCGCCGGGCGCTCGCGCGTGCGCACTGCGCCGCCTACGCAGCGATCAAGGAGGTTCGACCGGATACCGATGTGAGTATCGTGATGAACATCATAGTGTTCGATGCCACGCGCGCGCCATGGTACCGTGTACTCGCATGGCTCATGAACAGGCACTGGACCCACAGCTTTGTACGCCAGGTGCAAAGCTCAGTGGACTCCATCGGCGTCAACTACTACATATACAAGTGCTTTGGAGGAGCTCCTGCCAGCGTAAAGAATGACATGGGCTGGGAGGTGTGGCCCGATCAGATAGACAAAGCGTTGCTCATGCTTGCGCGCTATGGAAAGCCTATGATGGTGACGGAAGCGGGAGTGTCCGATGCGCATGATACGCTGCGCGAGAGCTACATCCGAAAGACCATAGAGGGTATCGAACGCGCGCAGGCGCAGGGGGCGGACGTGCGCGGCTTTTTCTACTGGTCACTTCTCGACAACTACGAGTGGGCGGCAGGCTTCGGACAACGCTTTGGACTTATTGAGATTAATTATGAGACGCTCGCACGTACCATCCGCCCGAGCGCGTGGGCGTACAAGAGGATGATTGAGGAGAGGACGAAGGGTGTGAACGGGACAGGGTAGAGCAAACAGTGTGCGCCCGCACCAAGTGGTGCGGGCGCTTTCGAAACTGCTATGTCCGAAGCTGGGCAACAAGCCGTGTCACTTCGTGAACTTCTTGCTCGCTTAAATAGCCAAGCTGTACCCTTGAAAGATCAGTAGACCATAAGCCGAGCTCCTCAA
>CAYWMQ010000005.1:0-51005 GCA_964459635.1 uncultured Candidatus Saccharibacteria bacterium
CTGGTCTTGTTGTATTTCAACGGTTTTTGATGGGGAGAAGTGCGGGCACTTCAGTTGTCCGTGTGGTTGACAGATGTGCAAATTTGTTGATAATGCGGCATAGCGAGTCAGGCACTCGTCGTATGTGCCAAGGGCACATACTCACCTCTTGCGCCCAAGTGGCGCATGTTCTTTGGGAGAAAGAGATGTTAGAGCAACTTCGCAGCCAGGCCGCTCTTGTTCAGATATCGCACACGCCCAGCCATGTATTTTTTGTCCGCGGAAAGACAGAGGAAGAACTATGGAAAAATGCACACTGGGCAGTCCTAGATTTCGTGGAGCACCTAGTCGGTCAGTGTGCGCAGGACCCGCGGCAGATTGGACGCGTTACCGACCTTGCGCGAAATGCTGCGCGGTACGGTAGGGAAGCGCTGGAGCTGCCCTCGCCTTATGAGTTGCGTAGCCCGGCCTGCTTCGACGTCCCCTACTTTCCGAAGCATCGGTGGGCCCTTTCCGCCACGCAAGAGGGTGGCCTTGCACTCCACACCGCACAAAGTTTTGGGACCGATGTGGCCGTCATCAAGCGCGATGCGGATACGTTGGCCAAAATCGCAACGGGAGGTGAGTACTCACCGCTCGTGCGCGCACTGGATGAGGTGCGAATGCGGGTAGCGCTTGAGCCTTGCATTCCTGCAAGCGACACCGAAGCAGAAGATGGTCGGGACTGGTATGACCTTGGCCCGATCTTCGCACTGCTCAGTCAGGCGGGGCTCACGTGCAGCACGTCCACCGCTAACAGCAACGCGACTAGTGTAACTGTCAAGTCCGATGTTGCCTCAATTACGTCTGCGATCTACCGGCGCTGGGTTGGGATGGGTACGGACATGTGGCTTACATGTGAGGGCTTTCCAGATCTACGCACCTCGTTTGATGTCGGTGATGAGGCAAACTCTGACCTCACAGAGACGGCACGAGCAGGCCTTGTGATGCACAAAGATACCCGGATCGGTGTGTATCGTCGAACTGGGTATTTTAAGCCGCTGCGGTGCGCACTTGTGCTTTCATGGAACGGTTTGGCACATGAGCCACTAAGCTATGCTCGACAGGAAGCCTGCTGCCGCGCAGCGTTGCGCGTCGAGCACCTTGCCGCGTTGCAGGCGCTCTCAGTCTAGTGTTAGAGCCCCGGCGCATGCGCCGGGGCTCCCCTTTTGTCATAAGTAGCGTACTATTATAGCTGTAGCTGTATTGTTTGCAGCTCTTATGTACCTGCCGCATGCAGGGAGTTTGAAATTTTGTATTTGGGATCAACTTCACGCATTCGTTGCATTCGCATAATTCGGAGATCAGTATCGTGTCCTCCTACTTTCTACCTTCTACTTACTACTTTCTACTTCGCAATGATCGGCATCTTCGACTCAGGCTCCGGCGGACTTTCGGTCTTAAAGGCTCTGCGTGAGCGCGCGCCCGAGGCGGACGTGCTTTATTTCGGCGACCTCGCCAATGCGCCGTATGGCAACAAGAGCAGGGAAGAGCTTGGAGCACTCACGGTACTTGGCATTCAGAAATTGATAGAGGAAGGGGTGCGCGAAATAGTGAGTGCATGCAACAGCGTCTCCGTCTCCATCGTACTTCCCATGTTTGACATTCTCGACCTGCCGCGCGCGTCTCTCATAGAAATGGTGGGTCCGACCGTCGCCTCCTTTCGTGGACAGGAAGCGCGCGTGCTTGTGGCAGCCACAAAAGCAACCATAGAGAGCGGTGCATACCAAGACGGCTTTCGGCTGGTTGGTGTGCAAGCAGAAGGAGTGGCGATACCTGAGCTCGTGGCGCTCATAGAGAGCGGTGCGCCTGATGAGGAGATGTACCCGCTCATACATGAGGTGCTCGCGCCCCATGCGCATACGCAGTACACGCACGTGCTCCTCGGCTGCACACACTTTCCGCTCGTGCGACACCTCTTCAAGGACGCAACGCAGGAGCTCGCGATGGATGTGAAGCTCTTTGATCCTGCAGAGCCTGTGGCGGACGCTGTCGCTGCTCGCTTTCATACCAACGGGATGGGGCGCAGTCGTTTCCTCATTACCGCAGAAAGCCCTGTTTTTCGGGACCATGTAGCCCGCCAACTTGGCGGTGCGCATGAGCTAGAGGTGCTCGCGTAAAGCACAAAAAATCTGTACGATACATGGGTATGCTGCGCACCGCCGTACGAACATTCGTTGAACGTAAAGCCTTCGAGCGCGTCATTGTCGCGGTCATAGTAGTAAATGCCATTACCTTGGGGCTGGAAACGTACCCGGGTCTCATGGAAAGCTACGGCACGTACTTGCGGCTCATCGACAAGGTGGCCTTCGGTGTGTTCTTTGTGGAGTTTGTGCTCAAGCTCTCCGCGTACGGGCGCGCGTACTGGAAAAATAGCTGGAACATTTTTGACTTCACCGTGCTCTTTTTCACCGCTATCCCGTACCTCGGCTACGCAGGTCTTGGGAACCTCACCGTGCTGCGCGCGATACGCATTCTCCGCGCGCTGCGGCTTGTGACGGTCGTGCCGGAGTTTCGTAAGGTGGTGGGCACCCTTGTGTACAGCGTGAAGGGTGTGGGTGCGGTCGCCGGTGTTCTCGTGCTCGTGCTCTACATATCGAGCGTGCTCGCAAGTAAACTATTCGGTACCATTGCGCCTGAGACCTTTGGATCGCTCGGGCCGGCAATGCTCTCCCTCTTTACCATTATGACCCTCGAGGGTTGGCGCGAGATAGCGGACCCTGTCGCGGCGGTGTACCCGATGGCATATGCGTTTTTCATCGGCTTCATACTCATCGGCGCGTTCGTATTGTTCAACTTGCTCATCACCGTGCTCATGGCGGCGAGCGAGCGCCAGCAGGAAGAGGAACGCAAGCGCGAGCGTGCGACACAAGAGGAGCTTGAGCAAAAGATAGACGAGCTGCGAGAGATGCTGCGTGAAGTGTTGGCGGCACGTGAAAAGTAATATGTCCTACGCGTCCATATTTGAAGGCAAAAGAATAACTCAGCTCGGTTTGGGGCTTTTGGGGCGTGGGGTGGGGGATGCCGCGTGGCTCGCGAGGGCGGGTACGGAGCTTTTGGTCACGGACATGAAGAGTGCCGAGGAGCTTGCGCCATCTCTCTCAGAGCTCAGTGTGTATCCGAATATTACGTATAGGCTCGGTGAGCATCGCAAAGAAGACTTCCGCGGGCGCGACCTCATTTTGAAAGGCCCGGGCGTACGGCTTGACTCACCCTATGTAGCGGAGGCTCGCGCGCACGGCGTGCCGGTAGACATGAGCGCATCACTCTTTGCGCGTATCGCAGACATACCTATTGTTGGCGTCACGGGCACGCGCGGCAAGTCCACGGTGACGCACCTTATTGATACAATACTTCGCGCGGACAGGCGCAAAACTCTTTTAGGTGGGAACGTGCGGGGTGTGTCCAACCTCTCTCTGTTTGATGTCGTTACGCCGGAGCATATTGGTGTATTCGAGCTTGACTCGTGGCAGTGCCAGGGCTTTGGCGAGGAGCGCTCGCTCGCTATGCCGGGTGTGCGGCAGGGGCCGTTCTCGCCGCAGGTAGCGGTGTTCACGACCTTCATGACGGACCACATGAACTACTACCCGGACATGGATACGTACTTGCACGACAAGGCACAGATCTTCTTACATCAAGACAGCGAGGATACACTCGTGGTAGGGCGGCAGGCACTGCAGTGGCTTGATCCATACAAGCGGGACGTGCGCTCGCACGTGGTCGTTGCCGATGCGTCCAGTGTGCCAAAGGGCTGGCAGCCAAAGCTCCCGGGTGAGCACAATAGATATAACATCGGCTGTGCACTTGAGGCGGTGCGCGTCATGGGCGTGGAAGACGAGGTGACGCGTGCCGTGGTGGAGTCTTTTGAGGCGCTCCCCGGCCGCACGCAGTTTGTGCGCGAGCGTGAAGGGGTGCGGATCTACAACGACACAAATGCCACTACGCCGGACGCCACGCTCGCATCGCTGCGCGCACTCGATTCCGAGGGCAAAAAGAACATTGTTCTCATCATGGGTGGCGCGGATAAGGGTCTCGATATGTCGCCGCTCTTAGGCGAGCTCTCGTTGCACGCGAAAGCCGTGGTACTCCTTAAGGGTACTGGCACAGGCAAACTCGACCTGCATGGTCTTGGACTTGATACCACGACCGTGGATACGCTCGTGGAAGCGGTCGACGCCGCGCTTGCGCGTGCAGGGCAGGGCGACAGTGTTTTGTTCTCTCCCGCCTTCGCTAGCTTTGGGATGTTTAGGAACGAGTATGATAGAGGGGAACAGTTCAACGCGCTAGTAACGAGTATCGAGTAACAGGTATACGAGAAGTGAACAGTATGAATGTGCGCTTTGTAACGTCAGATGAAATACGTGAGTCAATAGAGGCGCTCTTTAGCGACGAGATACGTAAGCTTCAAAGGCTGGTTCCATGGGCAACAATTGACCATGTGGGCGGCACTGCGGTGCCAGGGTTACGCACCAAAGGTGACTTGGACATTTGTGTGCGCGTTGGTGCGGAAGAGTTTGAGAAAGCCGTCGAACTCCTGCGTGCGCGTTACGAGGTGAATCAGGTGCACAACTGGACACCAACGTACGCAAGCTTTAAGGATGACTCCCGTGACCTTGGGATACAGCTGTGCGTGCGAGATAGCGTAGACGATTACTTTGTTGCCCAGCGCGACTATCTGCGGGAAAACCCGGACGCGGTCGCGGAACTGAACACATTGAAATTGAAATACGAAGGCGCAGCCATGGACGCGTATCGAGAAGCAAAGAATGATTTTTTTCGTTCGCTCAAGCTAACCTATGAAAATTGACGAGTATTTAGAGCAGCACGGTATTGCGTATGAACGCTTTGAGCATGCGCCGGTGTATACCGTAGAAGAGGCTGCCGTGACGTGTGCGCACGTGCCGGGCATTCGATGCAAGAACATATTCGTACGGACCAAGAAAAAGGATCGTCTCATACTCGTGGTGTTACCGGCCAGGAAAGAACTCAGCCTATTTGAACTTGCAGAAAAGCTTGAGACAAAGAAGCTTGGCTTGGCTACGCGGGAAGACCTCATGCGATACCTTCACGTTGAGCCTGGCGCTGTGTCGCCGCTCGGCCTTGTCTATGACGCAGACTGCCGCGTGGAGCTCGTGGTTGACAAGGATGTCGCTGATGCGCCGAATGTGAGCTTTCACCCTAACAAGAACACGGTGTCATTCGTATTCACGCGTGACATGTTCGCTCGGTACCTTGCAACTCTCACACAAAAAGTTACTGTACAAGAGCTCTAGTGTACTCCCGTGCAGGCTTTTTTTACTTCCCCCTTCTTACTGATCACTTCTCGCTCGGACATGAATATTCACATGGTAGGCATCGGTGGTATAGGCATGAGCGCACTCGCGCAGCTTTATCATGTGCGCGGGGATACTGTAAGCGGGTCCGACCGAAGCGCATCGCCCGTGACCGACTTACTAGCAGGGCAGGGTATCGTGGTGACGCTGCACCATGACGCTGACAACGTGCCGGAGGCATGTGACCTGCTGGTGTACTCGGACGCAGTGCCTGAGGATAATGCAGAGCGTGTGCGAGCCGGGGAACGGGGCGTGCGCGAATGTTCGTATTTTGACGCGCTCGGCGAGGCTACCGCTACGGGCAGGTCTATTGTCGTGTCCGGGACGCATGGAAAAACGACGACGACCGCAATGCTTGCCAAGATGCTCATTGAGGCAGGGAAGCAGCCTACGGTGATATGCGGCTCCTTAATGAGCGAGTATGGGTCCAACTTTGTTTCTGGCCGCGACGACCTGTACGTCATCGAAGGGTGCGAGTATCGCCGCCACTTCACGAAGCTTCATCCGCATATCTTCGTCATTACAAACATAGAGTACGACCACACAGACTATTACAAAGATCTTGATGATCTCGTAAGCGCGTTTGGGGACGTGGCGCGGACCGTGCCCGAAGATGGCGCTATCATAGCAGACACGATGAGTGCGAGCGCGCGTGCGGCGCTCCATCGAGTGAAAGCGCGTGTGGTACCATACCCCGGCGTGTCCGTGCCGGCGCTCAACGTGCCGGGCGCCTTCAATGTCGCAAACGCGCGTGCCGCTAAGGCTGCGGCGCTTGCGTATGACCCTAACCTCTCGGAGGAGGTACTTGATCACTCGCTCGCCGCCTTTCACGGCACGTGGCGACGCTTTGAGTACAAGGGTACGACCAAAGATGGAGCGCTTGTATATGATGACTATGCTCATCATCCCACCGCGATACGCGCAACGCTTGAAATGGCCCGCAACGAATTTCCCGAAAAAAAACTTGTGGTCGCATTTCACCCGCACTTGTACTCGCGTACTCGCGACCTTATGGACGGCTTTGTGGAGTCTCTGGCCTTGGCCGATGAGGTACTTCTTGCGCCTATTTACCCGGCACGGGAGGCGCCGATACCGGGCGTGACAAGTGCGGCATTAGCCGAAAAGATTGCCTCCCGCGGTACCCGCGCCCATGCGTTTGCATCACTAGACGAAGTTGAGCTAGCGTTGCGGAACTCCCATTCTACTTTCTACTTGCTACCTTCTACTCTGCTTATTACCATGGGTGCCGGGGACATATTCCACGTGGCCGATGTGCTTACCGAGCACACGAGAAGTCCACATGCGTAAGCACGCACACGTGTCTCAGTGTGATATCGTTAAAGAAGCGCTTCTCATGCAAGTGGAGCGCGTAACATTCTTACATATGTCGCGTCTACATGTGCATTTTGATCGTCTCTTATCCATATGCGTCGCACAGAGTCTGCCGCTCTTGAGTTTGTGCATGCCGCTCTTGGCTTCCGCCGCAGCGGACGAGCCGGCACGTGCCGACTTTGCGTACGGCACGGGTGTGCTTACATCGGTGGCGGGAATTGTCAATTTTCTCGTGCCGCTTCTCATCGCGGTTGCGCTCGCCTTGTTTCTTTGGGGTGTGGTTTCTTTTCTTGCATCATCGGGCAACGAAGAAGCTCGGCGAGAAGGCGGAAAGCGCATAGTGTGGGGAGTGGTCGCACTTTTTGTTGCCGTTTCAGTGTGGGGGCTGGTGGGTCTCATAAATCAGATCACGGGCATTGAGGCCGGGGGTGGCATCGAGCTTCCACAAACGGGGCTCTAGCAGCACGTGATATACTTCTCAAATGACAGACACTTCGCAGGTTCCGCAAAAGCCAGAACGCTTGCACGAGCTTCTTCAGCAGGGCGACGAGGACGTGTCGGCGACAAGCTGGCGTATCTTTCGCATCATGGCCGAGTTTGTGTCCGGCTTTGAGCTTCTTCGTCGGTACCGCCTTGCGGTGAGCGTTTTTGGCTCTGCGCGGGCCATGCCCGGAGACCACTGGTACGAGGAGTCGCATAAGCTTGGCTATGCGCTTGCGAAGAGCGGCTTTGCAGTCATTACGGGCGGGGGAGGGGGCATCATGAGCGCTGCAAATAAGGGGGCGTACGAAGCAGGTGGAGATTCCGTGGGCTTGAATATTCGTCTTCCGCGAGAGCAGAGACTAAACGGGTACGTGACCGAAAGTGAAACATTCCACTTTTTCTTTACGCGCAAGGTCATGCTTTCATTTGCGAGCGAGGTATACGTCTATTTTCCCGGCGGGTTTGGTACGCTCGACGAGTTTTTCGAGTTGCTCACGCTTGTCCAGACAAAAAAGATACCTGTCATCCCCATTATTCTCGTGGGCCGTGACTTTTGGCAGCCCCTGCTGGACTGGTTTCATGCGGTCCTTGTGGAGCGCGAACATGCCGTGGAAGCGCACGAGCTGCGCCTGTACCATCTGGTAGAAAGCGTGGAGGAGGCACATGCACTCATCATGGAACTGGACGGTGTGCATAAGCGCGGCGGCCGTCGTCTGCACACGGAACTTCCGCACGCATAAACAACACGCATGCAGATACGCACCACAGACACAGGGCTTCCGACGAGCGTGTTGAGTCGCGCATCCGCACGGCTCAACGGATCCGTGTCGCGTGCTCAGAAGGGGATGTGCGATTTTTCGTACACCGTACCGGAGAGTGCACTCGCGTGTCCTTTTGATGAGTCACTGCTTGTGGCCACAACCGAGCTCTCCGGTACATTTCGAGATGAACTCAAGGTCGTGGTGCTTGTCGGTATTGGCGGCTCCAACCTGGGGCTCAGTGCGCTCTACCGCGCGTGTGGCGCGGCTACCCATGCGTCTCCGCATGCGCCCATACTTGTGATGCTTGACACTGTCTCCCCGCGCATTTTGGATGAGCTTCGGGCGTGCATCGAAGGACTGAGTACACCAAAAGAAATCGTGCTCGTCGTGATCTCCAAATCAGGCTCGACCGCGGAAACGCGCGTAAACGCAGAGGCCGCATACGGTATGCTTCGCACCAAGTGGGGTGAAGAAGCCGCAGTGTCGCGTACTATTGTGTTGTCTGAGGCGTACGTGCCGCTTGCGCGCGAAGCTCGTGCGCGTGGCTTTACGCACGTTGCGCTGCCGGCCGCGGTGGGCGGTAGGTGGAGCGTTTTCAGTGCGGTGGGGCTTGTGCCCGCGCTTCTTCTTGGGTTGGACGCGAGCGGTTTTCTTGAGGGCGCGAGGGCGGGGATACGGGCCGCTGTGGCACATGGGCACATGAACCCGGCCCTTCAACTCGCGGTCATGCGCGCGGAGTACTACGCGCTTGGGTACACCGCTCATGATGTATTTGTGTTCGAACCTGTGTTCGCCGAGCTCGGCGCGTGGCTGCGACAGCTCCTGGGGGAGAGTCTGGGCAAAACATCCGTTCACGGAGAGCGAATGGGCATTAGTCCGAGCGTACTTGTCGGCTCAACAGATCTTCACTCAATGGGACAGCTTGTGTTTGGCGGTCCGCGCAACAGGACGACTACTTTCCTGTCAGTGCCCGCACAGTGGTCGCAAGGCCCTAGGATGGAGACGGCCTTTGGTCCATTCACTGTGTCCGGCATGGAAGGTAAGCCGGCAGGCGCACTCATGCGGGCGATCTACGGCGGGACGGTGGCTGCCTATCGACACGAACAGCTGCCGTTCGTGGAGGTGGAGCTTGCTGCACTGACCGCGCGCGAGGTGGGCGCATACATGGCTCTTGAGATGGTGTCCACCATGTACCTTGCCCAGTTACTTGAGGTCAACGCCTTCGATCAGCCTGCTGTTGAGGCGTATAAGACTGAGACGAGAAAAATCCTGACCTCTTGATGAGTGCTAAGGCTTACGTAACCCTAATAACAGGCTGGTAGGAAATCCGAGTTTCAAGGCAAAAGTCAAAAGGTAAAATGCAAAACTACAAGGCAAAAGTCAAAATTGCGAAAACCGGCTTACAGTAACATACGCCAACATGTAGCTTTGATCTTAGTTGCTTTGTTGAACTCTTCACTAATAATTATCTGTTACACTCACTATGTTTGCCTATTTTGACATTGGCGGTACCAAGACACGCGTTGCGGTATCGCGTGACGGTATCACTTTTGACGAACCGGCGAAGTTCGACACGCCTGCGGAGTTTGGTGTGGGGGTTGACGCAATTGTGCATGCGATACATGACAAAGCGGGGGGAGAGCCCCTCCATGTAGCGGCCGGCGGGGTGCCCGGTCCGCTCAATGAGAACCATAGTACCCTTGTGAATGCACCCAACCTGCCCGGCTGGGTGGGAAAGCCGATACAAGACGAGCTCAGTGTTCGGCTCGGCGCACCGGTCGTCCTTGAAAATGACAGTGCTGTAGTGGGGCTGGGCGAGGCCCGCTACGGCGCGGGGCGGGGGTACGCTATAGTGGCGTATCTCACGGTTTCAACGGGGGTAGGTGGTGCGCGTATCGTAGACGGTCATATCGACCGAAGTGCGCATGGTTTTGAGCCGGGGCACCAGATCATGGATGCTGACCGGACCGTATTTCCAGCCCTCGCCGCCGATGAAGCGGAAGAAATAGTCTCAGGCACCGCCACGGCGCGCAGGTTTAACAAAAAAGCATATGAGGTCAAAGATCCTGCCGCGTGGGAGGAGTTGGCCCGGCTACTCGCGTACATGGTGAATGATGTGGCTGTATTTTGGTCGCCACACGTGGTGGTGCTGGGAGGGTCGATGATCGTAGGTGACCCGGCAATTCCGCTTGATCGCACCGAGGAGTATTTTAAGGAAGTGTGCACCATCTTTAAGGAGCTGCCGGTGCTTAGGAGGGCCGAGCTGCGGGATGTGGGCGGTTTATACGGGGCCATGGCCCTGGCAAACGACCACCTCGTTTCGGCTGGTGAACCACCGAAAAAATAGCCCAATCTATAGTTATTTCGACATAAGCCGCCATTCTACGGCTTAACTGCGTCAATGAGCATATAAGAACACAAAAAGTACTTGCGCGTCAAGTCTTTCTGTGCTATACTTCCACGCGTGTCCTGCAGAAATGCAGGCTTTTATTTGTTAAGAAACGGCTTATTTTAGGCACATTAATCAGCTTGACCGTCACGGTGGCCGCGTCAGTGGTCACTATGCCCCATGTGGCCATACAGAGTGATGCGGCGACCACAAACGTGGTACTTGCCCAGGAACTCGAAGGCACAGAGAGGGTAGGGAAAGCGAAACCGAAGACGCCCACCCACAAGGAGGAAGTCGAGGCCAAGGTCAAAGAGTATTGGTCCGATGTGCCTCTCATGGTGCGTGTGGCTCGTTGCGAGTCGGAGTTTCGGCAGCTGAACAGCGACGGAACGGTGATGCGCGGGCACATGAACAGGGCGGATGTAGGAGTGATGCAGATAAATGAGCACTACCACAAGGTGACCGCTGCCAAGCTTGGCTTGGACCTTCACACGCTCGAAGGTAACCTGGAGTATGCCCGGTATCTCTTTGAGCGGGAAGGCACAAGGCCTTGGAAGGCTAGCCGTCCGTGCTGGGCACGGTAAGCGCACCGCGCTTGCACATGTACCTCATACACAACCCCGCGTACGCGGGGTTGTGCTTCATCAAGCCCCGTGCTCTTGCGGCCCATAGTTCCAAGCGCAAGGTCTGGATGCTTTTCCACAACTAAGAATTGACAGTAATACATCCATCGTGCTATAATAATAGGTATGAATATAAACTGGAAACTCTTGTTTAAGATAGTTACTGGCATCTTCGTGGTGCCCGTTACCATTGCCGCAAATGCGCTATGGCCGTGGTGGCAAAATGCCTCGATGCCTGCGAGGATCCTTTCGGCCCCTTTCGTGCTACCGATCGTGGGAATAGCGATCGTCACTGCTTTTTGGTGGGAAGGATTGAAGAGTTAGTGTAGCTATCACACATAAGGCACGTCCGCTGGAATCGCCTCGGAGAAGGGGGCACCGGGCGGGCATATCTATACGCCGCACATGGTGGCCCCTTGATACGCAAGGACTCTCTCGGTAGGGGCTCGATGGCCTGCGGCTCAGGCCATCCTTGGTAAACTAGGCCCTTCCCAATATGCGTTCAGTGCGGCACCGCCAAGGTCCGGCGGCTACGGTTGTTTGGTGCAGGGAAGGCAACATTAACTTAAGCACGTCAAGCATTGCTCGCTGTGGATAAGTCTGTGCCCCGCTATACTAACATGTCGCACAATATATCTTTTACGACATAAGAATACACGCAAAGGCTATGTATTTCCACGTGCCGGCCACCATGCTGCCGGTCGCTCGCATCGGCAGACGTGCTCATGAGCCTTACTCAGTGCTTAGGTGTGCTTGTGTATCGCTTAGGACACCTGTCTGCTTGCTTAGAGCTCCTCTCCGGCCGTGCTGCGGCTTGTACACAGCATCTGCCACTACAACACGCCCGTGTGCGTATGCGCACGGGCGTGTGTGAGCCGTCTATGAGCTTGTGTACGATACTATGCGTGGCGAGGCTCCATGCGCGTGCGCTCCTCACGGGTCGTGTAGTGGGTGCCTCCTGCCCAGTTGTAGGAGAAGAGCTGCCAAAGCGCCGAGAGACCCACAAGGCCGTATATGATGGCCGGGAGCACGGTGCCAACGCCAAAGATGAGCTCCACAATGTTCACCCCGAATAGCCCCACGAAGCCCCAGTTGAGACCGCCTATCGCAAGCAGGACAAACGTGATAATGTCGACTGTTTTCATAGCGTTTAGCTGCAGCGCGTGCAGCGATTAGGTTGTAATACTGAATTAACTATACAGAAGAGGTCATAAAGCCACGGTGAAGAATATGCTGTTGCGAACACTGATAATGTCGCACAATATGTTTTCGTTTGTCTGTCCGCACTCGATAGACATATCCGCCGCATTCGTTGTGCTGAATGCGGCGGATTGCATGTTGTACGCGGTAGTGTATCAGACGTGCTTGTGAGTCGAAAGTCCTCAAGCGGCGCGTAGGATATTATCTTTCTGTTTAGATGCCTGCGTGTCGCTGGCTGTTACCATGCTGAAGGTGCCCTGCTCTGTTTGTGTGGCGCTAGATCTGCGTCTGCTGCTGTGAGCCGGTGAACCGGCGAAACGCAACAGGACGTACGAGAGTAACAACAAGAGTCCATATAGTGCTGTGGATGCTGCAAAGATACAGAACACATAGAGAATGGTACTCATTGCGAGTGTCCCCTGTTGCTGGCCTGGACGCATCATAACATGCAGAAGTGTCATCCGTAATCTCTCCAGAGCTAAGTGTGAAGTAGCCGCATAACGTCACTCTGTAGCTAATCTGCAAACACACAGGCTCAGGAGCTGCGAACAGTAGGTGCGTAACGTACTGCGCAGTACGTACCAATCCATGAGCCGCAGGCAATAGGCAGGATGTAAAGAATATTTTCTGTGTAAGAAAGGACACCAAGCGCGATGAGTATGTGCATTATTGCACCCGTGGTTGCTGCGCGTGTCGGCCGTGCTTCTACAACCTGTACGGTATAGAGAGCATAAAGAGCATCAACAACAGCATATGCCGCCAGCACCACAGCTGCAATGTGCCAGTCAAACGTCTGCAGTAATGTGAAAACATCCATCGTGATGTATTATCCCTGCAAATGTCGGGTAAAATGTTTTTTGAGGGTCTCGTCGAGCGCTTTTTGGAAGCGCATCGCGTGTTGGGGTGTAAGCACCACCTCATGTGTGAGGACACCGCGCGCTTCATCGTGTCGCATGTACACAAACTCAAGCGCGACTTCCTCATCAGTGACATGCACTTTGACGCTGTTTGCAAACGTCGGTTTATAGTCTGTCGGAACCTGTATGGTGATTTGTTTTTCTTCCATATGTATATGCTCGTCTAGAGATACTGAAGCGGGTTAAGGTACGCCTCAAAGCCTGCGACCGGAATAGCTACCGGCGAGCATCCCGTAATGGGGCGGCCGGGGATGTCGCCGAGCCTCTGAATTTTCACTCCTTCTGAAGCGAAGACGCTGAAGTGAAGGTGCGGCCCTGTCGAGTAGCCGGTGTTGCCTGAGTTGCCGATGAGTTGGCCCGTTGTGACGGCTTGGCCCGGCGAGACAGCGATAGCGGAAAGGTGCGCGTACAACGTGGAGAGGCCGTTCGCATGGCGTAGAAGTACCCACTTGCCGTAGCTATAGCAGCCGGAGACCGCATCAGTGTTGCCTGTGCCTGCCACAGTGCCGGCCAATGCAGCCATGATGCGCGTGCCCACAGGTACGCCGAAGTCAACGCCATTGTGACCTTTGCCATTGTATGCGCCCGAGCGGGCAAAAGCAGTGTCGCCAAATGTTTGCGTGATGCAGCTTTGCCCGGCACAAGGGCCTGCCATAAAGGTTGGCTCAAACGGCCAGCGCAATACGCCAGAACCGGCTGCGGGTATGGTGGCCGGGTTAAGAACAAACTGCAGCTGCGCCTCGTAGTTGCGCATCTCGGCCTCAAACTGCGCACGTGCAGCGCGCTTCTCCCGCAGCATCTCTTGGTAGGTGGATTCTTTGTTCTTTGTTTTGGAAAGCAACGAGTCCTTTTGTTCACGTGTTTGCTCAAGAGACGAATGCTGCCCCGAAAGCTCTTGCTTGAGCGTGCCAAGCTCTTCGCGCTTGTCTACGCTCGTGTCTTTGGCGCGCTCATATGCAGACTTCAGCGCCTTGAGCCCCTCAATGTTCTTTCGAAGAGAATCTCTGAGAGCGGCTTGGTCTTCAAGTGCTGCCCATACCTCGGCAAGCGAGTCGTGCATGAGGAGCGATGCGAGCAATGGAATATTTTCGAGCTCGTCCACGGTGCGCAGCGATTGAGCTATGGCATTTGCATCGCGTGTGATCTCAAGCTCTTTGATTCGGGCCTCTCGAGAAAGTTCCTCTATTTCTAGGTCCGTAGCGGCGATCTTTGCCTCGGTGGCGCGTATCTCGCTCTGCATTTTCTTACGCGCAATATCAAGCTCGCGCAACGCTTTCTGTAACGTTTGCTTTTCTGCGCCCACCTCGTTGAGCTGCGCTTCAAACTTGCGTATCTCCGCATTGATAGCCTCAAGCTGCTTATTGCTATCCGCAATCTTCTGGCGAAGCTCGTCGGCCGTTTGGGCTCGTCCTATGCCCACCTCGAGCACCAAGACACCGACAAACGCCGCGCTGAGTATGAGCGCAAGTATGAAGGGGTTCACTATACGCTTGCTGCGCAAGCACTGCATAAGCCTTATTATACACCAAGCACATGCGCAACGTGCAACGTTGGGATTTTTACAGCCACGAAGATACCCGGCCCTTGACGTGGCGGCGCAAACGCCGCTCCGCTCTGTTGTGGCGAAAGAAATTCACGAACGGGACCGGGTACCTCTGTGCGTTTTCCGCAACACAGACTTTCGTGGTCAAGCGATCTTTTCCAAAGCGTCACGGATGCGTTCCAGTGTTTCGTCTTTGCCGAGAGCCAGAGACAGCAGAAATGGGTCCGGACTGCGCTCGCGGCCTGAAAGTGCCACGCGAAGTGGCCAGAGCACGTTACCCTTCCCTTCGCGCTCGGCGAGGGGCATAAGTGCCGCCTCCAAGCCTGTGCGGTGCCACTCCCCGGCTTCCACGGATCCAAGTGTTGCGTACACCTCTGTGAGGCGTGACGCGGTGTGTGCCGGGTCCGGGTCCTTCTTCCAGTGCAAAAGTAACGCGTCATACACCGGCTTGTGTTCGTAAAATGCAAATTCGCCCGCTTCCACTGCGCGCACAAGCTCTCCGTAGGTCGAAAAGCGCTCCAGCGCATCGTCCATGGCCTCCGGCGTGTGCGCGAATTGCTCCGCGAGCCGCGGATGCTTTTCGAGTCGCTTCACCACATCCTTGAGTATGGTTTCGCGCGGGAGACGCTTGCGGTGCTCACGGTTGAACCAGTTCAGCTTTTCCACGTCAAACACTGCGCCGCTTTTTTGCACGCCCTCAAGCGTGAAGCTCTTCACAAGCTCGTCCATACTGAAAAGCTCTTGCTCCGTCCCTGGATTCCAGCCCTGCATTGCAAGATAGTTCACCATGGCCTCGGGAATGTACCCCTCATCTCGATACGCAGTCACCGCCACCACTCCTTTGCGCTTCGAAAGTTTGGAACGATCAGGGGCGAGCATCAGTGGAAGGTGCGCATACTCCGGCAGTCGGAAACCGAGCGCGTGATGCAAAAGTATTTGCCGAGGCGTGTTTGACAGGTGCTCCTCGGCGCGTATGACATGGGTCACACCCTCATCGTGGTCGTCTATAACGACCGCCAAGTGATACAGAGGGTCGTTCATGCTGCGCGCAATGACAAAATCACCAAGTTCTGTTGTGTCAAACGAGACCTCACCGCGGATATGGTCGGTGAACGTGATGCGGGTACCTGGATTGCGCAGCCGTACCACCTCGACCACCTCGTCGGGGTTGTCTTTTTTCGGTTCGCGGCTCACATACGCCGCGTCTGTTGCCACAAGCCGTTCAAGGCACTCTCGATGACGTGCTACATGTTCGGACTGTCGATAAAATGCATCTGCGACAACGCCAAGCCACGCAAATCCTTCCACAATAGGTGTCTCATACTCCGGTTTACTGCGCTCTTTATCGGTATCCTCTATACGCAAAATGAAACGTCCGCCGTGGTGCTTCGCGAACAGGTAATTGAAAAGGCCCGTCTTTGCGCCCCCTATATGCAGATACCCCGTCGGGCTTGGAGCCATACGGGTGACGACTGTGTCGCTCTTCTTGTTCTCGGGTGTAGACATGTGGACGTTTGTTTGTGTTCGGGTATGCGATATCAAGCGCAGGATAATAGGATATCAGGAAATCATGATATTGCGATATGGTATACCAGTCTTCGTTGTTCACCACTATCCTACTGTCTTGATATCCCACTATCTACGTGCGTCATTGTTGTTACTCGTAACTCGTCTCCCTTTATATTTCATGTTCCAGTGCAATACGTGCGATCTCGGCCGCTATCACCTTCGCCGCCTCCGGCCTTTTGAACGTTTTCGCGCCCTCACGCATCTTTTTTTGCAGGTCGGAGTCTCCCAGGACCCGCTCCACTTCGGATAGTAGCACGTGAGGAGTAAGGTTGTTCTGTTCAATGACATCGGCCGCGCCGGTGCGTGCGTACGCGAAAGCATTGTGGCGCTGGTCGCGACTCACAAGCTCGGGAATAGGGATGAGTATGGACGGCTTTTCCCAGTTCGCTATCTCAAAAATGGACCCGCTACCGGCGCGTGACACGATGAGTGCCGCTATGCCCGCAGACATACGCAACGCGAGCGCGTTTAGGTAGGGGAAGGGCTTATACCTGTTCTTATACGGGTGAGATTCGAGCTGTACGTCCGTAAGAGTCTTAAGCGCCTCATAGTTATTCTTACCGGTCTGGTGTATCACTTGCCATTTGTTGAGCATGTCGGGAAGCGCTTGCAGTACAACATCATTGATAGCCTGCGCACCTTGCGAGCCCCCAAGTATCAAAATGGTGGGCACGTCGGGAGCAAGTTGAAGAAACTCATGGGCGCCTTGCGTTGCCGCCAGACGCATTTCACGCCGTATCGGGTTGCCGACGTAGGCCACACGCTCGGGGTGCGGCATAAGCTCCTTTGTTTCGGGGTAGCTTATCCCAACACGCGCGGCAAACTTAGCAGCCCAGAGATTTGCGCGTCCGGGTATCGCGTCCGACTCGTGAACGAACACGGGAATGCGGAGCAGCCGCGCCGCAAAGACGGTCGGCACCGATACGTACCCACCCTTACTGAACACCACGTCGGGGTAGATCTTAAAGAGTATGCGCAGCGCGGTCGGAAGGCCGATAAGCGTTTTGAAAAAATCACTGGTGTTCTTGATGGACGCGTAGGTACGTATCTTTCCCGCTGACACGTGATGGTACTCAATGTCGTGCTCGTACAGCACCTCCTCGTCAAACGGAGCATTTGACAAATAATACAGCTCGGGCTTTACGAGATTGCGTTCGTCGGCAAGCTCCAAAAGCTCCTGTGCCACCGCTATGAGTGGGTAAAAATGCCCCCCGGTGCCTCCTCCTGTAAGTACGACTTTCATGTTCGTGTTTGAGCTCTGCTATGAGAAGCAGTATACCACGCCTCCTTATCTGTTTGCCCATCCACCCGCTTTTAGGCGAGCTATGAACGTGCGTCCGTGCGCGGTAGCCGACCGCTCCCCCACCCTCCTCGCCTTAGGCGCTGCGTCAGTCACGGTGGCATATCTGCTTACATTGAGCATGATGCCGACGGAACAGAGCGCAAAGAAAAGCGCCGACCCGCCATGGCTGATAAACGTGAGCGGCTCGCCGGTAAGAGGCACGATGCCGAGCATGGAGCCCATGTTCGCAAATGCTTGTGTCACAATGAACGCCACTATACCCACACATAAGAGGGTCCCAAAACGGTCCGGCGCTCGTGCCGCCACCGTAAGGCCGCGTATCGCAAAGAATACAAAGCACAGAATGAGCAGCGCACCACCCACAAAACCAAACTCCTCTGCCGCCACCGAAAAGACCGAGTCACCTATGGGCTCCGGTAAGTAGCTGAACTTTTGGACGCTTTGGCCATAGCCGCGTCCTACCCACCCACCCGAGCCTATGGCGATAAGTGACTGTCGTATCTGATAGCCGCTCCCGCGCGGGTCGTCAGCCGGATCGATAAATGTGGTAATGCGCTGCATGACGTACGGCTGCATAAACGCGACCGCCGTCACAAAGATCCCCGCACCGACGATAAGCGCGCTTGCGTGGGCGAGCCGCGCACCGGAGACCATGTACATGGCAAAGCCTGCAACGCCAATGATGAGAAATGTGCCCACATCAGGCTGGGCAAGGAGCAAGATGGCAGGCAGAGCTGTCACCGTGAGGTACGGCGCCAAGCCGTACCGTGCCGAGCGGATCTGCGCCGGACGCGCCGACAGGACGGCGGCCAGCAGTACAACGTATCCCAGTTTTAACACTTCGCCGGGCTGTAGTGAAAGCCCGAATACGTTAAGCCACCTCGTAGCGCCCCCCGCCTCACGTCCAATGCCCGGGATGAACACAAGCAGGGTGAGCAACAGAGCGAACGCATAGAGATGCGGCGCATAGCCCCGCAACTTCTTGTAGGGTACGCGTGAGATTACCAACATGGCCACCGTGCCGCAGCCCACTCCCAGCAAAAGCTGTGATAGCGCCACAGAAGAGAACGTTGCGCCGTTGCGCGCCAACAGGCCGAGTGATGCACTGCTAAAGATAAAAAAACCCGCAACGACGAGCACAAGCGTCACGATGAGAAGGGGGCGGTCGAGAGAGTGCATGTGTAAGGGAATGGGTATGCGAATGGGGACGAGCGAATATGAAGGTCCGGTGCCACTGACGCAAAAGCCCAAATTCAAAATTTCAAGCTCCAAACAAATCACAAACATCAAAATCCGCGAAGACCATCCGTATGTGTTTTGTATTTGTGTACTGGTGCTTATTTGGAACTTGTAATTTACAAATTAGGGCTTTTGCTTACCGGTATTTCGTATGGTTATTACCCACCAATCACTTTTCTTTACTCATTCACTTACACTGATCCAGCCAGTGCAACGATAACTCCTATGAACGCCATGATGATGGACAACACCCAGTAGCGCATCGTCACTTTGTACGCCGGCCAGCCGATAGCTTCAAAGTGGTGGTGGATAGGCGCGATCTTGAACACCTTCTTCTTGCGGTACTTTTTCGAAGCCACTTGGACAAGATCCGAAGCGACCGTAGCCACGAGCGGGAATGCGATGATGGGAAGGACAAGCACCCCCTTTCCCTCCCCCAGGGTGTCGGTCATGAAGGCGACCACAGTGAGTGCCATTGTGAGGCCCATGACACCGGTTTCGGACATGTAAAAGCGCGCGGGGGGTATGTTAAACCACAGAAACGCCAGCAGACCACCCACCACCACTCCACAGAACGCAGCCAAGTCTATTTGATTCTGCGCGTACGCAATGAGTGCGTACGCGGAAAATATCGCGCCAAATACGCCGCCCGCGAGGCCATCTATGCCGTCAATAACACCGCCCGCATAGACGCCCACTGCAACAAGTATAAAGAAAGGAATAAACCATACGCCCATTTCCACGAGACCGTCAAACGGCACATTAACCGCGCTTATGTCAAGTTTGGCGTAAAACCACCAGCCGATGAATGCTGAGACAAGCCCCACCACGGTGAGTCTTTGTGAGAGCGGTAGGCCGCCTGCAAAATGTGCGCCATTGCCCAGGACTTCGAGAAGATCGTCTACGAAGCCTACCGCTGCACCCACGAGCAGCGCAAAAAAAGGCAGCCATGTTTGGCTTCGACTCAGGAATTCCATCTTGTCGAACGTTGGGCCCCCAATGTAGTGCTTCAAGAGCCAGAGGCTCATGATGGTGATACACACGCTGCCCCAGATCACGATACCACCCATGCGGGGCGTACCCACCTCCTTGTTCTTGTGCAGTTCATTGAAAAGCGGCGTCTCGCCGCCCCCATATCCGGCAGCTTTTCCCGAGCGTTTCTTCCAGCACTTAAAACGGTACAGGTAGTGCGTAACTATGGGCGTAAGTGCGATACCGACAAAGAACGCTATTGCGGTCGGACTGATGACTTTGACGATATCTACCATCATAGTGTAAAGACTGTGTACGCGGGAACAGCGGCATTTACGGCTGCCGCACGGTCGTGCCCGCCGTTTCGAACTCGTACCACCCCGAGGTGTAGTAGGTGCGCGTCGCATGTACGAGCGCATCCACGTCGTCAAATCTACCCTCAAGGGTTGAGCCCAGTACCACCACAGCCACGGGCTCATTCAGGCCGACGTCGACCACCATAGCGAGATTTCCGCCTGCCAGGTCCGTATATCCCGTTTTACCTCCCAGGAGCCCGGGTGTCGCCGACACGAGCGCGTTGGTATTGGACGCATTGTGTGCAAATCCCGACTCGGAAACGTATCGCGCATTTGCTCGTGTCGTTTCCAGCAGCAGATCCGGTGCGCTGAGCCATACGTGAGCCAGGAGCCGCGCAACATCGCGCGCTGTCCCGACACCCCCGGTCGCTTCCGCGCCCACGTCTAGACCGGTGGGATTGCGGAAGATGGTGTCCTCAAGGCCAAGCTCTTTTGCGCGCGTGTTCATGCGGCCCACGAATGACTGCGTGCCCACCCGCGGGCTTGTGGTGTCACCATTACTTAAAAGCGCCCCGGCGGCCGCAGCCACCGCGTCAGCTCCGTCATTGCTGCTCGTAACGAGCGTGAAAGAGAGCAAGTCCCTAAGCTTCCAGCGCTCCGCGGCAAAAAGCCCCGAATCCCCCTCAACCGCGAGTGCCTGCTCGGTGATAGCCACTCGCGTGTCCGGCGTAAGCGACTCGTGTGCCACCACTGCGGTCATAAGCTTTGTGAGGCTTGCGAGCGGGAGCCGCTCCGTTTCATTTTTGCGGTAGAGCTCGCGCCCTGTTGTGAGGTCGTACACCACTGCGGAGCGTGCCGCGAGCGAGAGCGACTCGTAGGGGTTTGCTTGAGTGGGAGCGCGTCGGAGGATGGGTGCGCTGGGCTCCGCAACGACCGGTGGTGTTTCCGCTACGATCGGCTTTTCGGGCCAGAGAGTGACAGATGCGACGACCACGAGGCCGGTGAGTGAAAACGCACCGATGAGTGCCACCATACGGTCGCGCCGCTCGTGGCTCTGCTCCGCCCAGTCTCCCTGTTCCTGCCGATCCACCGAAGGTGGAGGGGTATGAGCGTGTTGATGGTTGGGTTCCTCGTACATAGGTCAAGCATTCAGCGTTTCTTCAGCCTTTTCTTGTTCAAACAGCGCGAGCGCCTGTACGGCCTCGGCGTATCCGGGAAGCTCTTCCACACGCGTGAGGCCAAGGTGTGCGAGAAGGTCACTTGTGGCACGGTAGATCGAAGAGCGGCTGTTTTCAGGGTTGGGAACACGCTCAATAAGCCCGCGTACCTGTAAATTGCGCAAAATGAACGTGGAATTGACGCCCCGGATGTAGTCTATTTGTGCGCGCGTGGCGGGGCCGCGATATAGCACGATAGCAAGCGTCTCTGCGCCCGCTTTGCCGAGATCGCGTGTAAGTTCGTCCTTTCGTGCTGCGGCGATGATGGCGGACGCTTCAGGCGCCGTCACAAGCTCAAGCTCGCCGTTTGCGTCAAGCAAACGCAGGCCGCGCGTGGCGAGGTTTGCGCGTAGTGCACGCACAGCCTCTTCAAGCGCCTCAGGTGCCATACCCAGCATCTTTTCGATACGTGAGCGGGAGGTAGGCTCGCCGCGGTAAAAAAGCAATGCTTCAAGCTGCACATCGGGCGTCATACCACGCATTCTACCTTATATACGGCGCATCCGAAAGCACACACGTACGGTAATGTGCACAGGAAAACTGGGGATTTTCGCGTGGCTGGCGGCGCCCACTGTGTATGGGCTACCCGTAACGAGGAAGTCCGACGCGGTCCGTTTCAAGGTAGATATCTTCAAACAAACCTTGCTGCTCCACCTGCACGGTGCCTTGCTTCACAAGCTCAAGGACCGCCAAAAAACTTACGACAATGAGCGCTCGTACGTCGCGATCGGCAGCGCTTCCTTTTCCATGTCCCGAGAACTCACGGAAGCTGGTACGCATACCCGCTTCCACACGCTTCGTCAGCCGCTCGATCATCTCCTCCAAGGAGAGTATTTTTTGTACGGTGGCACGCGACAGCTTTGGCTCTCGGGCGGGGAGGTTGGTAAGCACACGCGCCATAGCATCTTGGATGGCGGGGAGTGTCATTGAGCTGTCGGGCGAAAAGACGGGTACGCCGGTACGCTTACCTTGGCCGCGGTACAGTCGTGTGCGGCCATAGAGTGGCGCAAGCTGCGCGCCCAGCGCACGTATGCGTTCGTACAACTTAAGGCGCGTCTCAAGGTCGTCTATGGACGCCTGCTCCTCCTCGGTGAGTGAAAGTATCGGCAGGAGCGACTTCGACTTAATGAGGAGTAGGGTCGAGCCGATGAGGATGAAGTGTGCCGTTTCCGCGAGCGGATACTCGGGGTGCGCCCGCACGTAGGCTATGAAGTCGTCCGTCACTCGGGCAAGCGCGATGTCATTGATGAGGAGCTTGCGCTTTTCTATGAGCGCAAGCAGCAGGTCGAGGGGCCCCTCGAAGCTTTCGGTGGCTACGGTAAAAGAGGTGCTCACACGGTAAGTGTACCGCAGTGTTGCAAATCTTGCAGTACCCTCATGCGTGCGCAATGAACATGCGCACTATGAGGTTGACAAGAGTGTATCGATGCGATTGATCTCACGGGGAAAAAGCGTCGCCTCTTTCACGTTGTCGAGGCCTAGCATCTTTTCCGTGAGGCGCTCAAGGCCCATGCCCCAGCCGCCGTGCGGCGGCATGCCGTACTTGAAGGTCTGCAGGTAAAAGGAAAAGAGCGCCGGGTCAAGTCCCTTTTTCTCAAGCCGTCCGAGGAGCGTCTCATAGTCGTGCACGCGCTGCCCCCCTGTCGTCACCTCCACGCCGCGGAAAAGGCAGTCAAAGCTCTTGGTGTACCCCTTGTCGTTTTCATCCTCGTACGTGTAGAACGGACGCTTTGCGAGCGGGTAGTGCGTGATGAAGATGTAGTCGCTCCCAAGTTCCTTGCGCGAGTATTCGCACAGCCAGCGCTCATTCTCGGGTGAGAGGTCGGGCTCTTCGGTGTCGTCCTTCCCCGTTTCTTTACTGTAGAGTGCCAGCGCCTCACGCAGCTTCATGCGCGGAAACGGCCCCTCGGGAAGAAGCGGCAGCGCAGCGCCAAGGAGCGCAAATTCGGCACTGCATGTGTCCCTGAGGTGTGCTGCGAGAGCCCGCATGAAGCGCTCTTCAAGCGCCATGATATCGGTGTGATCCTCGATGAAGCCCATTTCAATATCAAGCGATGTGTATTCATTGAGGTGGCGCGACGTGGAGTGGAGTTCCGCACGGAACACATTCCCCACAGCGAACACGCGTTCAAACACACCCACCATGATCTGCTTGTAGAGCTGGGGGCTTGTAGCCAGGTACGCCCACTTGTCCTTGAGGTATTCGATGCGAAATACGTTACCGCCCCCTTCCGCGTCGCCTCCCACTATCTTCGGCGCTTCTATTTCAGTGAAGCCCTCGTCCGTGAGAAATGAGCGGTACGCGACAAGTATTTCGTGTTGGACCTTGAAGATGGCACGCTCGCGCTCGCGGCGGAGCGTAAGTGGTCGATAGTCAAGAAGCGTGTCCAGGTTAAGCTCGGTCTCCTTATCAAAGGGAAGCTCCTGTGCGCGGCCCAGTACCTCTACCGAAAGCAGCTCGAGCTCTATGTCGCCGTTTGCCTGTTCGACCTTCACCATTTTTTCGGGCCGCTTGTTCACCACGGCACTCACGCGCACCACGTACTCGGAACGTGTCTCCTGCGCGCCGGCGACCGCCTCCGGGTGGTTTGGGAGAGCCACGGCCTGCACCATGCCGCTTCGGTCACGGATGTCGAGAAAGACGAGCTTGCCGTGGTCGCGACGCACGTCCACCCAGCCGGAGACGGTAACTTCAGAGCCGATGTGCGAGTGGAGGTCCTTTACGAGTGTGCGGGTCATAGGAGTGGTTAATGAGATGTGGTCACGATACTAATCTACGAATTATGCGAATACATGAAGTAAATCGTAAATCCAAAATTACAAGCTCCAAATAAGCACCAAATATCAATTACCTAAACATAGCGCCCGCGTTTATTTGATGCTTATTCATTGCGATTTATTTGGAACTTGTGATTTGGAACTTGTGATTTTTCTCTCGCATCTTGTTGTATGTATAGTGGCATCACACTTTCACTATCCACTAACCACTAATGTGTGTCCCGATAATACGGCCCACCACGGTACGCGTCAAGCATGTCGGGGATGGTGGCAAAGAGGGGTGTGGGGAGTGCGTCGAGCGGGTACCAGGCCCAGGATTCGCATTTATCGGGCTCCAGGACCTGTGGTTCCCCACTTTCCCAATCGGCCACAAAGCCGATATGCACATAATGCTTTGGCGCGTAGACGCGAGTGTTTGTGAGGACCAAGAAGCGCACGTTCTTGACTTTGACCCCACACTCTTCCGCTATCTCGCGGAGCGCACACTCTTCGAAGCCCTCCATATACTCCAAGTGCCCGCCCGGAAAGGAGTACTCGCCCGTGCCATGGCTCGACAGGCGCTTACCTACAAGTGCGTTGCCCTCCTTGAGAATCATGATGCCGATGCCAACGAGGGGGCGAGTGCTCTGTGTTGGTCCATTCATAAGTGCAGCTTCACTGTAGGCGTTTGCGTGGGGTGTGTACACAGCTGTTAAATTTTTGATTTTAGATTACAGAGATTCGCAACAACGTACGTATTTCTGCGAACACTCGTTCTAAAATCTGAAATCTAATATCTAAAATCTTATATCGTCACTCCCACCTTCTCCCTCACCTCGCGCATTTTTTCCGATGCTACGGCGCGGGCGCGCTCTGCCCCCTCGCGCAGGATGTGCTTCACGGCGTTCGTGTCTTTTGCGAGCTCGCGACGACGCTCACGAAGCGGCGCGACGGCGGCGATGATGTTGTCCGCCAAAAGTTCCTTGCTTTCTTTGTACCCGATAGTCCCGGCGCGGTAGCGGCTCTCAATCTCAGTTAGCATGTCCGTACTGAAGTGCTTGTGCAGCGCAAAGACGTTGCATGTCTCCGGGTCCAAAGGCTCTCCCCTCCCCTTTGAGTCTGTCACGATGCGCATGGCAAGGGTGCGTATCTCGTCGTCTTCGGCAAAAAGCGGGATGGTGTTGCCGTAGCTTTTGCTCATCTTCTGTCCGTCGAGCCCGGGTATTACCGCGACCTCAGCCGGAATATATGCCTCAGGTAGTTTGAAGATTTCTCCATAAGTACCGTTAAACTTTTCTGCGGTATCGCGCGCAAACTCTATGTGCTGCTTCTGGTCTTGCCCCACCGGCACGATGTCCGGACTGTAGAGCAGTATGTCAGCGCTCATCAGCATCGGGTAGTCAAAGGTACCCACATTGATATCTTTGTTCTTCGCCTCTGCGTCCTTGAACGCATGCGCCCGCATAAGGTACGGCATGGTCGTAAGCGTATTGAAGATCCAGCAGAGCTCGGTGTGCTCGGATATGTCAGACTGCTTGAAAAGCGTCACATCCTTCGGGTCAAGGCCGATGGCCAAGTAATCAAGAGCTACGCCGAGCGTATTTTCGCGAAGCTCGGCGCCGTTATGGATGATGTTCATCGCGTGGTAATCTGCGACGAACACGAAGCTTTCGTGCGTCTTTGCGAGCTCCACGAACTGGCGCATTGCGCCGAGGTAGTTGCCGATGTGCGGGCGGCCCGTCGGTTTTACGCCCGATAACAGTCTTTTCTGAGCGCTGCTCATTGTCGACACTGTATCACAATACGCACCTCATGACGATATGTATTGCTATGTTTGCGCTATACTTGTGCCATATGAAGAGCACTGTTCACGAGGGTGCCGTAGCAGTACCGGCACGTATGGAAGTGACCGGGGGCACGGATGGCCGGGGGTCGGGTCATGAGCACGTGAGCGAACGTGATACGCAAGCGGATGAGCACCTGCTTGTATTGTTTGCGCAAGCTGAACGACCGCCCGCGCGAACGGTGAGCTGGTCGGAAGAGGTGCTAGGCACATGGGAAGGCTTCGTGAACAAGCTCACGGAGCTAGAGGCTACCATTCACACTGCGACCGTTCCCTTTCCGCAAGACGACGTGCGTCGTTTCCATCATGCGCTGTGCGCGTTTCTCGTTGAGCGTCCGACCGATATGGCACTGATGTCCAACGCAGAGTTTTTTACCCTCATGGACAAGCTGTGCGCTGCGCGCGATCGTGAGCTGCCCCCTCTTGAGGATGGCCTTTCAGGGAAAGATAGAGAACGACGCGAGCACGTGCTTGCGTGGCGCGACATCGTGCGCGAGGTCGCGGAAAACTTCTACGTACAGTACCGCTCCGTGCTGCTTGAACGAGCGGCGGAGTCTCATGACGGGCTGCCGACAGCCGTGCATGCTCTTCGTGCATTGGGGCATTTCTCCATGCTGGGATATGACGTGTCGTGCTGCCCTGAGGTTCGTGCACTTGCTGTGTCCGTTGCGCCATACGCTTCGCGTGCGCGTGCCGCACTCATGGCAAGGAAGGAAATAGACAGAGCCGAGGCGGCTGCCGCGCTGGGGCGCGTGTACATCGGTCTTGTCGCTGCCGGAAACACAGTAGCCATACACGAGGCCGCGGCAGACTTTGTTTCCACGTACCGCGACCAAGTGTCGACATGTACAAATCCCGGGCTTTGCGTGTACACTGCGCTCAGTGGAGAAATGGGTGGAGCACCCGAGCTGGCTCATCCGTATGACCCCTTCTTTGATCTGAAGTCAGCCAAGACTCCATGGTCGTCCGCCGGGCCTGGTACGCACCTCATGCTTCAGATTCTGAAAACGATGAACGTACCGCAGTGGCCGTGCGTTTTGGGCTGGCGCGAGGATGGGTACTGGAAGGAGCCGGTGCTCGCGCATGTTGAAAACCTAACGGCGGCTGCGAGGCTTGAGCGTGCGTCTCCAGGTAGTACTACGGTACTGCATCGCGAATTCGGTGTGCGATGCTTCAGGAGATATCCTGACCCGATCCTGCTTGAACAAGTGGCGAACGCACACGTGGACGATGCGCCGTACGGGTACATGTTATTGGCGCTCGAGGATCACAATGGCGCATTTGCCGAACCGATATCTCAGCGCGTAGACCTGTACGAAAGTGCTGCGGGCTGTGGCGTGCTAACGCGCATCCTGGAGTTTGGGTCAATAAAAGAGTTGAGTGAACGGCTCGCTCGTTTGAGTCACCGCTATGGGCTGCAGAGCGCGAGCTTTGTGTACGGTGAAGGGCATGGCAGCACGGAGGGCATCAGGCTCAGTCGGCGTACGGATGAACTACTGACTGCAGAAACGCTCGGGACGGGCCCGGGGCGGAGCGCACTCTACTTCGCCGCAGAAGCCCCGGTGTTTCTGGACAGTTGCCGCACCGGCGAAGGTACGGAGAACTTTGGAAAAAAGCTTTCAGAAGTCCTAAGGACCACTGTTGCAGTACCCACGCACAGCTCGTACGGTGTGCGTGATCTCCGTCTTGTGCGCGGCGCCGGAGGCAATCTGATGTTTGAAGGCACGCACATACAGAAAAAGGCCGGAGCTACCACGCGCACATACCACAAGGGTGTGCTCGTACAAGAGGTGCCTCGCATCCGCCATGTACGGGGCGAACCATAGAAGCCTACGGGCATGCGCGCTCATTACCCGGATGCCTCAGGAGCCATCGGCAGCTCCACCGTAAACGTGCTTCCCTTCCCCACTCCCTCTGATGCCACGTGTATCCAGCCCTCATGGGCTTTCATTATTTCCTTGGCAATGTAGAGCCCAAGCCCTGTGCCGTGCACATTGGCGGTGTTTGCGTTGCTGCCCCTGTTAAACTTGTGGAAGAGCCGCACAACGTCATCGGGTGCAATGCCGATGCCTGTGTCGCTGATATCTACGAATACCTTGCGTGCTGCAGTGTCTGTGCGGAGCCGTACTTCTATGCCGCCCTGCGGTGTGTACTTAATGGCGTTGTCCACGAGGTTACTGAATATCTGCTTAAGCTTATCAATATCGCAGTGCGCCCACGCGGGCTCAGCCGGCGCTTCTGTCAGGGTGAGTGTCAAGCCCTTATGTTGGGCGACTACGCGCAAATCTTCAACCGCGCTGTGCACGATGTCGTAGACGTTGTGACGTTCCATGTTGAAGCTCATGTGGCCCTGCTCTATGCGGGTTACATTCAAAAAGTCGTCCACTATCATAGCCAAGCTTTTTCCCGCTTCGAGTAGCCGCGCTACCTGCGGCTTGAGTGCATCCGGCACAGGGCCGTATGATCCTTCAAGTATGAGTGATGCTTGCCAGCTGATGGCCGTGGTGGGGCTCCTAAGCTGGTGGCTAGCAATGGACACGAACTCGGTCTTTTGCTGGTCTAGGTCGCGCAGGCGTGCATTTGCGTTTGCGAGGTAGCGGGCCAGCCGCTCCGTTTTTTGGCGCAGCTCTATTTCTTGGCGGACGCTACGGATAAGAAAGTAGCCGAGTGTGCCGCTACTGAGAAGTGTGATTACCGCAATAACCTGTGATACAAACGACTTAACGACCAGCACAAGCGATCCATTCAGAATGACCAGCGCAATCACGAGGGCATTTGATGCGATAAGGCCGGTGTTAAAGGCTTTATACCGCACCATGAGCGCGGCGAGCATTCCCATGAAAAACACCATTCCAAGAAAGCTGTACATTTCCAAACGGCTGTCCGCCAGTATGCCATGCGTGGTAAGGTATCCCGCTAGGAAGATGACTACGAAGTGAGAGAAAAGAAACAGCTCTATCCCCAAGCCCATAAGTACCATTTGTGCACGTTCGTCCCGCGCCGCACGAGAGTAGTGTTTGAGTAACAAAAGTAGAATCCAGACCATTGCCACTACGCCGAAACCGATATGGAAAAACTTGAAAAGCACTCCTTGGAAAAAATACGCATCACAGTTTGTAATATCAAAACCGCTTACGTTGAGGTTGGTGGGAGCCAAAAGAAAGACGGGCACTACCATGGCCAAAAGGATGCTTTTCAGCCGCATCGAGACATCGTGTTTCAGGATAAAAGTGTACGCAAAGTAAATACTTAACACGGATATTAAACATGACAGTACGCGTAGGTATGACCACAAGAAGAGCAGTAAATCGCTGTTAATGTTCGTCCAAAGGAAGAGATTTATGACCGTGAACGCTACAAAGCTGAGTGAAATTGAAAAAAGCAACTGGTGGAGCAGTACCTTGCGCCCATTTATATACACGGCGATGCCCACGAGTAACGCAATGATTGCGGTTGGTATGTGCGAATAGTACAACAGTGCCGGAACGTCACTTGAGAAGAGTATATATGTCGGGGGTGAAAAGAGATTGCAGATCATACCTGGCCACTATCGTAGTTATCAGCCTCGTCTACCTCTTCAGTTTGCGGCAAGCTCGCACACTCGTTTTCCGCAGATGTTCTGTCACAGTATGTGACAGAACATCTGCCCTTGTCTGCCTCGATACATTGCCCTGCGTTAGCACAATCCGTAATATCCGTCCCGCACTGTTGCTCCACATTGGGCGCATATTTTTGCACCCGTGCGTAGTAGTAATGTTCCGAGCAAGTGTCGTCTTCACAACCAACAAAACAGCTGTGCACAAGTGGGTCACATGCCCCTTCGTACACAACCATATAGTCATGCATAACGATAAAGCGAACGTAAGACGCGCACGTTAAATACAACACGCTGAGCAGTAGCACGTTCCGAAAAAGATTTTCACGAAATGTCATACGTCCGCACCTTGTTTTTACTATGGCCGTGTGCAGTCACCAGGGTATGTACAGCTACGCGCTGCTTCACTGACTTGTGTTCAATGTGTCGTCACCCACTTTGTATGATTGGCGGGAATGCGCAGCCCGCGTTTATTCCACAGTAGCACGGACGTGCACGTGCCTCCAGCAGACGGATGTGCAGATTGCTCAGACGCCACGGACGTTGTGGTTCTTGTGCTGCGCTGTGCACCTGAACACTGTCGCATGGCCAGCGTTTGTGACCCAGACCGGAGGTGCTGTGCGGACAAGTTTGACAGTGTCAGGAGGACGATAAGAGTAGGTATGTACCCACTGCGGTAATTGCGACGGCAGCACCCTTCTGCCATAATCCCTTAGCATGAATTTTCTCCACGGATACCTTTGGGAAAAATACGGTAAGAATAATGCCGATAGCAAGTACGAATATGGGTTGAAATGAGTTCGCCAAGAGGACTAGAGAAATAGGTGCAAGCAGATATGCAAAAGAAAAGAGGACGGTTCCAAGCATGTACAGTATTTCGTTAGAGATATTCAGCGTTATTATACGTTTTGAATTGATGTGAAGGTCGTGCAAAAAATCTTCTCGATATGAGCGCACGAGCGCAAATAGTAGAACGCCGATCACAAACAGTGCGATGTGTTCCCAAAACAGGGATTGCACTACACTCTCCTCCAGTGCAACCGCTTTGAAGATAACCGACCCAAGTGCCCAAAAGAAACATGCTGCGAGCATGTACCCTACTGTGGCGCCTTTGACCTTAAAGTGATTTTCTACGTCCACTTCGATAGATACGATGCTGGTTCCTAGAATGATGATGGTCATAGCTGCAAGCTGGGCATGAGTGAGCACTTCGCCCAGCACAAAGTACCCAAGTATGTACCCAATGACCGGGACGAGCTGATAGAAGACAATGACGATTGATGCCTCATCATCTTTGAGTGCCAAAAAATAAAACCACAGCACAAGCACATTGCATAGGCCGACACCGAACAAAATGGCCACATGTAGCGGTTGAATATTAGAGAGGAGCGTGGGGTCAATGGCGAATAGCACCGGCACCACTAGGACGCTCAAGAATGAAGACACCAGCATCAGGGTTCCCACGCCTCCCCGCTTCAGATACTTCTCTAAAAGTATTTTGTCGATGTGGTTGCACGTAGCGTACAACAGGGGACCGAAAATGGTGAACAGAAACCAGCTCATACACGGGTTGACACGTTTCCTTTCTGAACTAGTTCAGCGCAGGAACTTTTTTCGTAGCTGACCGAGTACCTCCTAAGCAGAGCTGCTGGGCGGTAGCTTTGCTTAGATTGTCGTAATCCTTCAATGCCAAGGTCTTGCTGCCAGTTCCACAATGTTACACCGTGTTGCGTAAGGTGCCGAGCAATCTGGCGATTCAAAAACTCATAGACGCCCTTATATGATTGGTCGGCCTTTACGAAGTGCGAGATTGCATATGTGTCGTGTACTAGTTCGTCTATTCCGAACCCTACGACTTCGCCCGCTACCGTGACGGTACTTAGGATGAGTGTATGTTGAGCGGCTGTATTCATCACGCGCGCCATAGCCTGTGCTTCAAGTGCGGGGGTGCATATTTTAGCCGCGGCCCTTTTGTTGTGCTGCCAGCGGAGGAGTACAGCCTCCAGTTTTTCTTGAACACCTGGGTTGGACATGTCGCGCACGTCAAACGAAACGTCTGAATACGTCTGGTAAAATGTCTCGGCCAATCTCCTCTTGTTGCGTAGGCGACGTCCCCCTAACGCCGCAAGCGTACCGACTGCATAGAGATAATCATGATTTGCATGGTCCTCCTGTACCTCTAAAGGAAAAGAACGAAGCTCGCGCAACGAGTCGTCAGTAACAAAACGCAGTGTAGGCGATACGTGGAGTGCGGCGGCAGATTCCAACAGTGTGTGTATGGTCTCTTTTACCATGCGCGTCCCCAGAAAAGCAAAAAAAGGTTCGCCCGTCTCATAGTCGTATAATAGTACTACCAAGTTGCCATGAAGGTCCGCTATCTTGCGCCGAGACGTGGTGTCCCATGCCCACAGGTTCGTGAAATTAAACGCGGAGTGCGCGGGATACTGACGCGTGTAGGACTCAACGTCAGCCTTGTCTGTGAGCTCAATAGCCTTTAAGTTGGGGAATGCCGGTAGCATAGTACGTGCAAGCATCTGCATCGTTTCAGTGCTCGCGCCTCACAGTAGGCGAGAGCGTGGCCTATAGATGCAACGGTTCGGATGCTTTATCGGGACAACATGTTTCAGTGTGTATACGCCAGTTGCTGTGGCGTGGCTGTAACCTCTACTGTGACGACACGAGTAGTATAACACATATTTTTACATCGTCCAGTCTGCCCGGTCCCATGGGCTTTGGGTCATCAAACTTCGCATAGAGCGCTTTTTGGCGTATTTGCAAAAATGCCACGTACGGCGCGCAGCAAAGCCCATATCGGTAAGTGATACATACCTCCTCACGCCCGTACAAACGCCACAAGTGCGGCAAACGGTGCGACGAGCCAGAGGAAAAAGTATAGTGGGTCCGTGTACATGGAGGTGAGCAGAGGAGATGGCACATACAGACCGACAAGTGCATGAGTATGCATCAGAAGGACGGCACAAAGGCCTGTGCAGGCAACAGCAAGCGCAAGACACTCAAGGAAGCGCCATACGCCGCGTGCGGGAAAGCCGCCGCTCGTGTAGCGCAAAAGCAGCACGGTGCAAACAAGGAGCGATAGTGCGAAGACACCGAGCCGCGCATAGCTTGCACCCTGCCCCGTGGCTTCCGCCGCAGCGTAGTACGGAAACGCCATAGTGAAAAAAGCCGCCGGGTAGAGAGCGAGGCAAAACGCGAGGAGGTGGCGCTTTCCCTTTGTAAGGCCCAGCGCCACAAGCAGCACGACCACTGCGGCGAGTGCGATGAGGTCCGTGGGAAGACTTCCAAAGTATGTCACAACGTCAGCGTTGTTCGGCATTACATCAGTATTCTACACCCGAGTTGGCGTTTTTGTGCCATCGGTTGTACACGTCCTGAGGAAATACACGAACTGCTGAAAAAGTGGACAAAAATATAAATCATGGTAAAGTACACCTGGCTACTGTACAACGCTGTTGCAAGATTAGCGAAAGGAAAACGGATGACCGAAGAATTCCTCCTCGACAAAAAGGTCGAGGATCAGGTGGAGTCGTTGGGTCTCCTGCCCCGCGGCAAGGAGGTACTCATGCAGGGGCTCCACAAGGCAGCCGGCCCGTCAAAGTGGTGCACGCGAGTGCTATACGCCATGTATGCCGGGCTCGTCGGTTCGCTCACTCTCGCCTTCATCAATCCCATTGCCGGGCTCATGGAAGCTGCGGAGTGGGTGCTCATCACGGGCGGTGCAGCTTGTTTGATCTGGATCGCAGCCGTAAGTTACAAGATGTTCACCCTGGAGCGTGAGGCGGATGGCGACAAAGCGAGCTGGTACCTGCACTGGCACCAGATGTGGGTCTGGCAGAAGAAGCACCTGTCCTGGCCGATACGGGTGGCGGGACTACTTGTACCGTCCGTGCTGCTGCTCTTCCACAATTACTACGGCTCGGCACTGCTCTACTCCGGCATCGTAGCTGCGGTATGGGTGGTCGGCGCCATAGTGGCAAGCGAAGTCACCGACTTCCTCACGGAAGAATACGGCGGCAGCACCCAGACATATTAGCGGCCATGCCGCACACACCCGGGAGCGATCCCGGGTGTATTTTTTCTCGTGCACAATGGTGTGACCGGATAAGGGGTGGCACATAGTCGCGCCACCCCTTATGTCGTTCTAGCTAACACAGCCTCGCGGGAGCGAAAGCCATGGTCTGCTGATCGTCGTAAAGAGCAACACACGCCTTCGTGCACTGCTCGGCGATACGGCTCGCCACAGGCTCCAGTGTGATGTACGAGTCGTACCTCATTCCGCTGACGAGCGCCGGAATGAAGAGCATAAAGCGCGGCGGAGTTTCCACCGCATACGGCTCGTCGGGAAGCTCCACAAACGTGGCGACCTCACTTTCCTCCAGCATCTGCTTGAGGGCCGCGAGGATACCACGCGCGAGCGGCGTATGCAGCTCCTGCGCTGCAGATGATCTTGAACGGTTTGCGCGCCTCCATGGCACCCCTCCGCCAGTAACCCCAAACAGACCCACCTGGTTCCAGTATAGCAAAAAGACCTCATTCACCACCCTGTGCTGTGAATCTTGTGCTATTCTCGGCCTGTCATAACTCTTCCGTTCGGTAATTGCGCTCGATCTTGATCGATGGTGGTTTCACAAATGGGCGATTACGTACATTGCTCTTTAAAGTGGTGTCCCTTCTAGGTAGTGTGGCTACGCTTGTTACGCCCACTTTATCGCACAGTGGCTTCCACACCGCATAGTATTTGCCGATCACCTCCTCTGTACTATGCAGGCCAGCTAGAGCAAGTGAATGTGACTCGCCTATATTGTCGTTTGTGATCTCGTGCACTGTTATTGTCCCTGCCCCGTCCGTAGTGGCGTTGACTACGCGATGGTGGCCATCTATGAGCAGAAAACGGTCTGCATCGCCATCGACCCCGGGTAGCCGCACCACCTCAGGAGGGGGAAGGTCCTTCTGAGTAGCCACCCTGCCAAGCTGGTAGTACCGTACACCAGATGCCTGTATCGGCACTAATGACGAGACCTGCACGCTTATGCATTCCTTTTCTTCATGTTCGACAGGTGCACCCTCTAGCATACAGTGTTTAGAATACCATGATATGCTCTGAACGAACTTTGGCGAAACAGAAACAATAGACACTGCTACACCTTCCCAAAAAGCTCCTCCATTTCCCGCCGCTACTCGCTCTGCTTCACGAGGCGGTACCCCAAGCCCGCACTCACGCCAAACAGGAGGATGTCTGCTCGGCGTTACATCCGATGCCGATGCTGTACGTGTTACGCACGTGCAGCTAGTATCCCGCTGCACGCAGCCACGCGCCAAGATAGTACGGCCAGATGAGGACCGCAAGCACGCCCTGCCAGAAGGACAGCTGCAGGTAGCCTATGGTAAAAAGCCATGCTGCCGCCCAGAGACCCGCAAGCGGGGTGTGGTGCTCAACTTTTATCTTTTCCATATTCTCTATGATAGCGAACGCACGAGCGGTATGCTCGCGCTTATCCCCATATGCGCACCCTTTTTGCTGGAAATTTGTGAAACCCGGTTTGGCCACACGGTGCTTTGAGCGGTATACTATGCGTACTACTCTTACCATAAGCTATAGTTCTTCTATGAATCTACGTACATACGCCACCCACTCTCTCACGCTCGGGGCACTCTTCGCGCTCGCAGTGCTTGTGTTCCCCGGCACGAGCAGTGCGGCCACGCCCTCATGCACCTTTGACCGCGATCTCACCATCGGCATCTTGGGCGAGGACGTGAAGTGCCTTCAAAAGTTCCTCAATGATGCGGGTTATAAGCTCACGGATGTTGGCCCCGGCTCGCCCGGCAAAGAGACCGACAAGTTTGGAGCTTTCACGCGTGACGCGCTCGCGCTTTGGCAGAAAGAAAACGGCATCACGCCCGCGTCCGGCTACTTCGGCGCACGTACACGCGCACACTTGGCCGGACAGAGCGGTACGGCTCCTGCTGTGCCTGTAACGCCGACTCTACCTACGATTCCCGTTAGCACGATCACGCCTCCCGCTGCGCCCGCGCCTATGTCGGGGGATGTGACTTCGCTCCTCAACAGCCTTTCGGGCGCAGACCGTGCGCAAGCGGAAAGCTTGCTTGCGCTCATTTCCGCACTTGGACTCAATCGCTCAGACGATGATGAGGACAGCGAGGATGAGGAAGAAACAGATGAGCTAAGCGACGCCACGCGCGACCTCCTTGATGAGCTCCTTGATATCGTGACGGACGCACGCGATTCTCTTGAAGAAGAAGAGTACGAGGATGCGGATGATCTTCTTGATGACGCACAGGACGCGATACGTGAGGCGCTTGACGAGGGTGGCTCCGGCAGTGACGCAGAGTCACGCGCAGAGCGCGCTATCAAAGCGGCGAAATCTGCAATTGCCGATGCGGAGGATGCGATCGACGAGGCAAAGGACGACGATGAGGATACGGATGACGCGGAGGAGTACCTTGCAGATGCAGAAGACGCGCTTGAGGACGCCGAGGATGCGTTTGAGGATGAGGAGTACGCGGATGCATTGCGGTACGCTCAAGATGCGAAGGAGTACGCTACTGACGCACAGGACGCGCTGTAATCAGAGGCTCAATACTACGGTAAACGACCACCGACCCTAGGTCTGGTGGTCGTTTACCGTACAGCCCCGAAGGCTTGACAAGAGAAAAAGTAAGTGTATACTACGAGCTGAAATTTGTCCCACCGCGGCATTAAGGTGCCGCGTCGACGGAGGTTGAAAGGACATCGAAATGGGCAATCTAACGTTCTTTGATCGGGAAGTCGAGGACATTGAGACGGAATGGCCCGAACAGGCCATGGAGCGGGTGCTCGGGACCGGTACAATCGTGGAGACCACGTTCCACATCGATGTGTACCCGCCGGCTCCAGGTTTTCGTGGCGAAACAAAAGGTTACCGTTTCACGTTCACGTTGGCAGACGGAAAAAAGGCCAGACTACTCTTCGATCCGGACGATATGTACTTCGAGGAATTGAAGGAGTAACGCCCCGCCCCGCTCATCTCGAGCGGGGCATCACCATATTTTCCCAGCGTTTTGACGGATGCGCAGAGGCGTATCTTTCGTTGCCCCCATCCGCATTCACATTCCCATTCCCATTCCCATACCCGCTACACCCCCTCCTCTTTCAGTGTCTCCACGGCCGCACGTGCTTTCTTGGAGAGCTTGGCGGGAATCTTGATATCAAGACGCAAAAGCAAGTCGCCGCGCGCGCCCCCGCGCTGTGGCACGCCCTTCCCCTTGAGGCGCAGCATTTCTCCGGGCTCAACGCCCGCAGGTATTTTTACCGACACCGGACCGTCAAGCGTATCTACATCGTAGCTCGCGCCAAGCAGTGCATCCGTGAGCTTGACCGACACCGACTTGATGAGGTTGAAGCCTTCGCGCTTGTATGCCGGGTCCTGCTTCACGTGCACCTTTACGTACAGGTCGCCCGGTATGCCGTGCGGTACTGCCTCGCCGCCACCGGAAAGGCGTATCATCTCGCCCGATTCAATGCCTGCGGGTATCGCGATGGCTATCTCCTCCTGCTTGCGCTCCACACCCAAGCCGCCACATGTGGGACACGGCTCTTTCGGCACCTTGCCTGCCCCATGGCAGGTCTGACAGATGGTAGCGGTGGAAAACACGCCAAATACCGTTTGCTTGGTCTCGTGCACCTTGCCTGCGCCGTTGCAGGTACTGCAGTCAATGAGCTCGCTCTTGTCCTTTGCGCCGGTGCCGCCGCAGACACTACAGGTGCTCACCTTTGCGAGCAGCACGCGCCGCTCCACGCCGAAGATGGATTCACGAAAGGAAAGCTCAATGTCTATCGAAATGTCTCGGCCGCGCGGGGTGCGAGGGCGCCTGCCGCCACCGAAGAAGTCGCCAAAGAGGTCGCCCAGATCGAACTCCACGCTCTGCCCGCCAAAACCGCCGAAGTCGAAACCGCCAAAACCGCCCTGCGGCCCGCCCTGCCCCGCACCGCTGAAGGTGCGGCCGTATGCGTCGTACTCGGCCCGCTTCTTGTCGTCGGAAAGCACCGAGTAGGCTTCATTGACCTCCTTGAACTTCGCCTCATCGCCCCCCTGCTTGTCAGGGTGGTACTGGTGTGCGAGCTTTCGGAAGGCCTTCTTAATGTCGTCCTTTGACGCGCCTTTCGCGAGGCCCAGTGTTTGGTAGTAATCCTTAGCCATAGTCGATTGTGGAAATCTCAAATCATAAAACCCAAGTTCCAAATAAGCACCAAACTAAAAATCTCAAAAGTAGACCCTGGTGAGAATTTTGTGAATTTCTGGCATTGAGATTTATTTGGAGCTTATGATTTTGAATTTGTAATTTCCTTTCTAACCCTGCTCGGCGTCTCTGATTTTCTGCTCACCTTCACTTCCCTCATCCTTCTTCTCATCCTTCGTGTCGTCGTGCTTGCTCATCGCTTCGCCTATCTTGGAAATGGTGCGGGAAAGCTCCTCCGTCGCACTTCGAATAGCCGCGAGGTCCGCTCCGTCCTTTACCTTTTTGAGCGCGTCGCTTTTTTCTTCCACCTCTTTCTTCACATCCGCCCCGGCCTTCTCGCCATAGTCGCGGAGCGATTTTTCAGCCATGTAGAGCATCTGCTCGGCGGTGTTCTTCGCCTCTATAAGCTCGCGCTTCTCTTTGTCGTCCTTTTCGTGTGCCTTCGCATCGTCTTGCATGCGCGCAATGTCTGCATCCGTGAGTCCCGAGGAAGCCTCAATGCGGATAGACTGCTCCTTGTTGCTCGCCTTGTCCTTTGCTTTTACCGAAAGGATGCCGTTTGCGTCCACGTCGAAGGTCACCTCCACCTGTGGCATGCCGCGCGGGGCGGGCGGAATGCCGTCGAGGATGAAGCGCCCAAGCGATTTGTTGTCCGCAGCCATGGCGCGCTCACCCTGCACAATATGTATTTCCACCTGCGTCTGGTTGTCCGCTGCGGTCGAGAAAATCTGCGAGCGCTGTGTGGGAATGGTGGTGTTCTTCTCAATGAGCTTCGTGGCGACACCACCCATCGTTTCTATGCCGAGCGAGAGCGGAATGACGTCAAGGAGGAGTACGTCCTTCACATCGCCCTGTAGTATGCCGCCCTGTATCGCCGCGCCGAGCGCCACCACTTCATCCGGGTTGATGCTTTTGTTGGGTTCCTTGCCGAAGTAGCTCTTTACCGCCTCCATAATGGCTGGCATGCGCGTCTGGCCACCGACGAGAATGATCTCGTCTATGTCCTCTTTCTTGAAGGGCGATGCCTCAATGGCGCGCTTTGTGATGGCCATCGAGCGGTCTACGAACTCGGCCGCAAGCTCCTCAAGCTTGGCGCGTGAGAGGTGCAAAAGCAGGTGCTTGGGGCCCGAGGCGTCACTCGTGATAAAGGGTATGTTTATCTCCGCATCGGTCACGGTGGAAAGCTCCATCTTCGCCTTCTCTGCCGCTTCGTCAAGGCGCTGCAGCGCGAGCGGGTCTTTGGTGATATCTATGCCGCTGTCCTTCTTGAACTCGTCCGCGAGCCAGCGCACTATTTTCTGGTCAATGTCCCTGCCGCCCATGTGTGCATCGCCGTCTGTTGATTTGACCTCTATCACATCGTCGCCCACTTCCAGTACGGAAATGTCGAAGGTGCCGCCGCCAAAGTCGTATACGACTATCTTCTCGTCCTTCTTCTTGTTGAAGCCGTACGCGAGCGCCGCCGCCGTCGGCTCGTTGATGATGCGCTTCACCTCCAAGCCTGCTATCTTGCCCGCATCCTTGGTGGCTTGGCGCTGCGAGTCGTTGAAGTATGCGGGGACCGTGATCACAGCTTCGGTAATCTTTTCGCCAAGCTTGCGCTCCGCGTCGTTCTTGAGCTTCTGTAGGATCATCGCGCTTATCTCCTCCGGCGTGTAGTCCTTGTCGCCCATGCGTATGTGCACGCCTCCGTTGTCGGCTTTCTTCACCTCGTAGGGCACGATCTCTTTGTCCTTCTGCACCGCATCCTCGTCGTAGCGGTGGCCGATGAAACGCTTGATGCCGTATATGGTGTTTTGCGGGTTGGTGACGGCTTGGCGCTTTGCGATGACACCCACCGCGCGCTCTTTGTTCTTCGATATGGATACAACGGAGGGAGTAGTGCGCGCACCCTCTTCATTTTCGATGATACGAGGATCCCCACCCTCCACGATGGCCATCGCGGAGTTCGTGGTGCCGAGGTCGATGCCGAGTATCTTTGACATAGGTGTTAGGTTAGAGGTTAAAGGTTATAGGTTCGAGTGAAGACTAGCGAGTGGGCGAGTAACGAGTTGCGTGTTACGAGTACGAAGCGTTTATTTGTTTGAAGGCGACAATCGCCGACAGAGAGGACGCAAGTTGACCGGACCCTGGATTGCTTCGCTTCGCTCGCAATGACGACAAACGGACAATACATCATTGCGAGCGAAGCGAAGCAATCCAGAGTCGTTGGCACCCGCTACTCGCCAACTCGTAACTCGTTATGTTGATATACTACCACCTTCGCCGGCCTCACTATCTCTTCCCCGATGCGGAAGCCTTGCTGCACGACGGTGGCTATGCGGTCGTCGTCACCTTGCGTGGTCGTACGCGTGACACTCACACACTCATGGAGCTTCGGATCGAAGGGCTCGCCTGCCGCTCCGTACGCCTCAAGACCTTCGCGTGCGAGCGTGTCACGCAGCTGTGCGTGGATCCGCTCGACGCCGCTGCGCCACGCCTCGTCGACGTCCTGCCACTGCTCTTGGCTCATCGCTTGCGTAAAACTGTCGAGAATGGGGACCAGCGACGCCACGATGCGGCCCTTTGTGCGGTTGCGAGAGCGCAGTGCTTCTTCCTCGGTGACGCGCTTAAAGTTCACGAGGTCCGCTTTCGCACGCTGCCAGCCGGTGAGGTTCTCGGTCGCTTCGCGCTTCGCTTCCGCAAGCTCTGCGCGAAGTGCTTTGAGCTTGGCTTGTAGCGCCGGAGCACTAGCGCCTTCCTCGCTCTCAAGCTCACGCTCATCGCCCGTGTCGGCGTCCAGGATGATCTCCTCGCCGTCTGCGTCGTGTTGCGCCCCCTTCCGCATGGGCGAATTATAAGGCCTGTGAGATGGGGTGTCAAATTGGAAAGTTGACAACACGCAAATACAGTATACAATATGTTCCGGTTCTTAATGATATGAAAGCAGGAGGTCACAATGAGTGACACAGCTTCAGGAATTGCGTCACAACCCCAGATTTCGCGGGGGCCCCAAGGTGAACCCCACGGTTTGTTGGTAGCTGAGAAGACACTCTACGTCACGTTTCCGGGAGCGACTGCACATTACGACTGGGCCTTGCGCAGGGCGCGCATACACATGGCGTTCGCGCTGCAAGAGATGAAGGTGTGTGCGGATAACCCCGAGCAAAATCCCTACGTGCTCACGCCTGCCCTGAAAGGGCGCATCGACGTTGTGCAGTATTTGCTCGCACAATTCGAGACGCAGCCGGACCTATTTATGGGCAATGAATCGGCGTGTGTCGAAGTAATCACCAAGGCTTGGCGCACCCGGATGTTGCCGCTTGTCCAGACGGGCGAAGCAACGTGGGCAGAGTTGGGCTTCGTGGACCCTTTCACCAAGCGCCTCCATCCGTAATCCATACGGTACAAGTCGAACCCCGCCCCACTACGGGCGGGGGTTCCCTACATGTCGGCAAACAAACAGAGCCTAAGTACCGTTTGCGACAGCCACACTAGCGCTTGCTCCACTGCGGAGACTTGCGGGCTTTTTTGAGGCCGAACTTGCGACGCTCTTTCATGCGGGGGTCGCGCTTGAGGAAGCCTGCAGACTTGAGAGGCTTGCGGAGGTCTGCCTGGAATTTCTCAACCGCTCGCGCAACGCCATGGCGTACCGCTTCCGACTGCGAGCTGATGCCGCCACCGATGAGCTTTACCGTGACAACAAACTTTTGTTCCAAACCTTCCACTGCGAGCGCTTCCACTGCGTTCTTACGGAGCGCCTCCGTCGGAAAGTACTCGTCCACAGGTTTTTCATTTACGGTAAAGGACGCCTTGGCGGCCGGTATGATGCGTACGCGAGCCACGCTCGTTTTACGTCGTCCTACCGCTTCGATGTATGTGGTGTCCTTGGCCATAATGCTCTATCTCGATACTAATCAACGAATGAGTGCGAATGCTACGAATGTGCGGCTTCGCCGCATGCGCCGGCGTCCGTTCGTATTCGTGATATTCGTATGGATTCGTAGATTGGTATCGTGTTACTCGCTTATTATTAACATCTTCATCCGCTTTGCGCGCAGCTTGTTTGCAGGCAACATGCCGTACACAGCCTTGCGCACTATTTCTCCCACGCCCTTCTTGTCTATGACCTGCTGCATGGTGAGCTCGCGACGGCCATCGGGGTAGCCGGAGTACCGGTCGTACGTGGTCTGCTTGCGCTTTCGCTCTTCCAAGTGCAAGCGGCCCACATGTTCTATCTTGACCTGTACGGGACGTGCCACGTGCTTCACGACGTCCGCCTTGTGCTTACCCATGAGGAGCACGGCAGCTTCGCTCGCGATACGCCCCAAGCGCTTGCCCGCTGCATCAAGGGTGTGGACTTCAGGTGATGTGTTGGTGGTATTGTTCATGGCGTTATACAAAAGCGATACGAGCCTCTACCGCCGCATCACCCTGGCGGATGCGGGTGCGCACAATGCGTGTGTAGCCTCCGGGGCGGCTCTGGTAGCGAGGCCCGAGCTCTGCAAAGAGCTTAGCGGTGGCCTCAGTGTCGTTGCCCAAACGGCTCGCTACGAGGCGACGGTTCGCTACGGTATCAGTGCGGCTATGGCTCACAAGCTTTTCTACGAAAGGTCGAAGTGACTTGGCCTTGGCTTCCGTAGTGGTGATACCTTCCTCCAAAATGAGCGCCCGGGCCAGGCTGCGCAAAAGCGCCGTGCGCACGTTGCGCTCACGTCCGAACTTTCTGTTTTTGTTATGCTTCATCATGGCTCGTGATTGTACCCGCTTTCTGTGGTTCTCGCAAATCTGTGATTATCGCAGCGTAATGCCAAACTCCGAGAGCGCGCGCTTTATTTCTTGCAGACCCTTGATACCAAGCCCCTCAATGGCAAGAATATCCTCCTCTTTCTTTCGGGCAAGGCCACCCACCGTGCGGATGTTTGCCCCGGCAAGTGCCGAAATAGTGCGGCTCGAAAGCTTGAGGGAGTCAATGCGCGTCTTGAGCGCCTCGGTGTCCGCCTGCGACTCCCTTCGCTCGGGTGCGGGTGCTGACGCAGGGCGGTCCGGCAGTGTGTACGACTGCTCCTCCTCCACCACTTCCTCGCGGAAGCCGATCACAGCCTTGAGCTGGTGGATCATTATCTCAATCGACTTCTCAAGGGCCTGGCGCGGCGTGAGGGTACCATCCGTCTCAATAAAGATGCGCAGGCGGTTGAAGTCGGTGCGGTCGCCTACGCGCATGTTTTCCACTTCGTAGTTGACGCGGCGGATGGGTGTGAAGGTGGCGTCGAGATAGATAGTACCAACGTCCGCCTTTTCATCGGTGCGCATGTCGCGCGGGATGAAGCCCAGGCCCTTCTCCACGGTGATCTCCGCCGACACGTTTGCGTTCTTGGCGGTGAGCTCGCAGATGTACTGCTCCGGGTTCAGTATCGTGACCTGGCCGGGCACCTTGAGATCTTTGCCTGTTACGGTAGCGGGACCGCGGATGTCGAGCGTGAGCGTCTGCGCATCCTCACCGTCCACCGACATGCGCAAGCGCTTGAGGTTCAGTAAAATGGTAATGACATCCTCCTTGACGCCCTCTATGGTCGAGAACTCATGCGCAACACCGTCGATCTTTACGCCTGTGATCGCGGCACCGGTAAGTGACGAGAGAATGATGCGGCGGAGACTGTTGCCCAGCGTGTGGCCATAGCCGGGGAAAAGGCCGTCTATCTCAAAGACGCCGCTGTTGTTCTCTTCCTTGATAATCCGAGGCTTGCTCGGTAGGGTTACGTTGTAGTCCATAACTCAATCGTGTTGTAACGTTGATAATGTTTAGCGACTGTAGAACTCAAGAATGGCACCCACGCTGCCCGGAAGCTCGGTGTTCTCACTTGTGGGCTTCGCAAGGACCTTGCCTTCCAGTTTCTGGGCATCAAATGAAACCCATGCGGGGGCGGTGGCGGTCGCAAGTTGCTCGCGAATGCGATCCATGACCGGCTTGCTTTGTGTGCTCTTGCGTATGCTGAACACATCTTTGGGCGAGACGGTGTGAGACGGGATGGTGGTGCGCGTACCGTTCACCATGATATGGCCATGTGATACGAGCTGTCGGGCCGCCCTGCGGCTCGGTGCCAAGCCTGCGCGATATACTACGTTGTCCAAGCGCATTTCCAAAAGCTCAAGCATGCGCGCCACAGGGTCCTCACCAAGCGTACGCACGCGCTGCGCCTCTTCCACGTAGCGCCGAAGCTGGCGCTCCATCACACCGTACGCGAAGCGTACGCGCTGCTTCTCAAGGAGCTGCTTGGAAAAGTCAGAAGTGGCTTTGCGGGTGCGCTTGGCGTTCTTGGCATGCTTAGCCTCGGAAACGACAAACTTCTGTGTCTGGCACTTGTCATACACTCCCGCCCCGAGGCGGCGGCAAACTTTGTAGGTGGGTTTGGCAAGCATAGCTAAGGTTACAGCTTTTAGGTGATAGGTTATAGCGCTCTATACGCGACGTGGCTTACGCGGGCGCGGGCCGTTAAACGGTACCGGCGTCTCGTCACGAATGCCCGTGAGAGACACCCCCTTTCCGACAAACGCACGCATGGCCGACTCACGGCCTGAGCCGACACCGCGAATGACCACATCCACTTCACGTACGCCAAACTGCTCCGCCTTTTCCGCAATAAGCTCTCCAACCTTGGCGGCTGCGTACGGGGTGCTCTTTTTGGCACCTTTGAAGCCGAGCGCACCGCTGGAAGACGCCGCCAGTACCCCGCCTCGTTTGTCGGCCAGGGTCACGATCGTGTTGTTATAGGTAGCCTGAATGTGGAGTGTGCCGCGGTCAACCTTCTTCTTAGCTGCACGCGCAACAGCGCGAGCGCGCAGCCCCTGGTTTACCGTTCCGCCTGTCTTTTTTACGATTCTTTTCTTTCCCATGGTGGCTCAAAAATAGTCAACTATCAGATTAAAACTCGGGTCATTATATTCATTCGTAGCATTCGCACAATTTCGTTGATTAGTATCGTGTTCTACTTCTTCTCCACCTTGCGACGGCCGCTGCCCATCGTCTTTCGAACACCCTTCAGCGTGCGGGCATTTGTTTTGGTGCGCTGGCCTCGTGCAGGCAGGCGCTTCGTGTGCCTGCTTCCGCGATAGCTTCCGATATCCTTGAGTCGCTTGATGTGCGCACCTACCTCGCGGCGCAGCTCTCCTTCAATGAGCATCCCGCCCTCTTCAATGAGCGCGCGTATTTTGTTCTCTTCGTCCGTGGAAAGATCCTTCGCTTTGGCGCCGTGGTCGATGCCCGCCTTGTCGAGTAGGGTGTGCGCGAGCGGGCGGCCTATGCCGTAGACCGCGGTGAGGCCTATCTCAAGTCGCTTGTTATCGGGGATGGTGATGCCTGCGATACGCATGAACGTGATGATTATCGGGTGAAATGTGGATGCTACTATTACAGAAAAATGCTCAGAGCACAAGCCGCTTACCCTTGACGCTGTTTGTTGCGCGGCTTCTTTTTGTTTATGACGTACAGCCGACCATGTCGGCGCACAAGTTTATCATCCGGACTTCGTTTCTTGATAGAGGATTTTACTTTCATACGTAAGATGTGCCTGCGGCTCGGGCGACCCTGGGGACGCATCCGCGGCATGTGTGTTCACCCTATAAGCGCTTCACGATGCGGGCCTTGCCGCCATACTCATCAAGCTCAACCTTTACGGTGTCACCCACGAGTACCTTGATGCGATGCAGGCGCATCTTGCCGGCTAGGTATGTCAGCACCGTCTGGCCGTCCTCTAGAACAACACGAAACAGCGCGTTCGGGAGCGCCTCTTCGACTATTCCCGTGGCTGTGGGTTTACCGCTTTTTTCCTGCATTGAGCGTGGGTACGATGATACCAGAGCGGTATTTATGAGTCAAGCGATGTGCGTATGGAAATATCGGCGGGGTCATCCGGGAAGCTGCCCTTCCAGAATGGGCGTATGGACGCTTCCGCGCGGTCGATACCGGGGTACGTGGAAAGGATGCTCGTCTGCGGTGGCTCAAACATTCGTGATTTCTCTTGCCCCGCAATGTCACGTGCGAGCGCGGCCTCGTCAAACTTCCATATAAATAGGGCCTCGCCACGTATGTTGAGCGTTATGGCTACAGCTTTCCATGGTTCTGAAACGACAGATTCTTCCGCAGAGTCAACTTCTGCCTCGCTGTCCGAGCTCTCCTCCGCCCCTCTGGCTGTGCCTGTAGCGGAAAGTGGCGAGGCGGTTACCGTTAGATCGTTCGGGTTGTCTATGCGAATAGGGTTGCCGTCGTAGCCTGCAATAGTGCGTGTTGCCAAGTACTGCGCAAACTCATCTTCGGAAAGCAGCACCGCATGTATGCGCCCAATCATGCTCAAGGTCACCGCATTGTCTCCGGCAGCCGCGTCCGCCCCGGGGGTGAGCTCATAGAACACCGCATCACCATAGAGGAGGGTACCCTCCGGCCGTGAACCTTCAGCCACCGCCGCCGCAAGGAGCTCGTCCTTGAGTGCTGTGCGCATTTCATCGTACGCACGCGTACGCTCAGCCTCGCCTACGGTACGGCGCTCACCCACGAAGCCACCGGATAGTGGACCCGTGGACTTCGCGTATATCTTGCCTTCCTGAGGCAAGCCGGCAAGACCGGGCACGGTAAACTCTGTCGCGGGCTTGTTGTACGCCTCTCCCGCCTCTTCCGCAAATACGTCCACCTCAACACTGCCCGGCGTGCCGTCCGGCTTGCGCCCGGGCACCACAATGGACTCTCGGATGCGGTAAATTTTACCGTCCGGTGCGGCGAAGCGTGTATTTTTGATGAGGCGTTGACTAGACTCGCTGAACTCGTTGTAGACGGTGATGCGACCGCGTGCTTGCTCCTCCGCCTGCTCAAGAGAAGATGCCTGAACTTGTCGTGTTTGTGTGCGCTCCAGTGTGAAGAGATTGTAGCGCAGCTCCCCCGCCTGCGGCTCTGTTGCTGCGGCAATGGACACGTTAACGGTAGTGCGCTCGTGGCGTGGGTATATGGTGACCGAAGCGCCGTTCCACAGGAGCGAAAGCACAAAGGAAACACCTACTATTACTGCCGCGATACCGAGCGCAAGCAAGAGCCACGGAGTACCCCTCTGCCGTACATGTGCTATGCGGTGCTGAAGCTGAGGACGCATCGGCGGAGTCTCTTCCTCGTACTCATCGTACCGCGGCGGTGCGACAGGGCCGCGCGGTCGCTCTATGTCGCGCATGGGCGGCTCGCCGCGCTCTGGCATGTGGTGCGGTGGCAGATCTTCAGGCGCCGGGCGGCGTGCGCTTTCCCGAGGGGCTCGCGGCTTTACAATAACGTCCTGTAGCGGTGGTTTACGTGTCGCCATAGCTATACGAGTACTATACCACAGAGTAGGATGCGGCGAGCGCAGACTGTCGATAACTACTGGACAGTGCGCGTGACGCGTACGAGCCCTTGGGCTTCCATGTACATACGAGTGTCCACCTTTGCTGCCGCACCTTGTATCTCAGGCACAAGCGGCAGTGTGTGAAAGTTGACGGGCGCGCGCAAGCCGGGCTGTTCCCACGCCTCACGCAATACGCTCGTGTACCAAGGCTGCCACACCTTGTCTGTCACGAGTACGGCGTTACGCGGCAAGGTGATCCCCTGCGCAAGCTCAACACAGCTTTCATGGAATGCAGTACGCCATGTGTCCAGAGCGTTACGCAAACCCTCCGGCAGTTCTTCTGCGGGAGTATTTTTGCCCGCGAGTACGGAAAGCTTGCCCTCCGCCTGTGCGGTGTTCGTAGAGACTGCGCGCGTGAGGTGATTGCCGCCATACGGGAGTACCACGGAGCGTTGTATGGCACGGTGCTCGATAAGTGAAATGGCGGTCACTTCCCCGCCGGCGTCTACCAGGAGGAGGCGCATGGATTTTGGCAAGCGTGTGCGCACTATTTCGAAAAAGACGCGGCTTGCCGTGGTGTACGCCACGTGTGCGTTCGGCAGGATCTGTGTGAGCACTTCATGCAGTTGGCTCTCCACCTCGGGAGAAACAGCGGAAAACCAAGCCGCGAATGAAAATGAGTTAGCGCGTCGGCCGAGGTATTGCTCTGTAGGGTAGCCGTTCAGTCGTGTGTCCATGAGGAGTGTTTCGAGTACGCGCGCGTCGTGCATAAGCTCCGTAAACCTTTTGTTTTCGTCCGACGAGCGCATGTGCTCGAGGAGCGCGGTGGTGCGCTCGCTAATGAGCTCTTTACTGATGAGGATGTTTTCACCTAGTACGGTGTCCCGGTAGGTGGCTCCCAGAAACCAAGGCGCGCCAAGTATGCACACGGTACGTACATCGCTCATGCGTATACCGTGCTCCTCAATGACGCGAGGTAAGCCCTCCGTGGTGAGTTTCATGCCCGCTTCCACGAGCGAGGTGAGCATGCTCCGCACAAAGTGGGCGTAGTCTACGTCGTGGACAGTGGCGTGCGGAAGCCGCACGCTCCACAAGAGCTCGGGTGTCGTCTTTCCCGTGTACACCACCCCCGCCCCGACGCTCGCACTGTCTATGTCAAACACCGCCTGCACCTCTGCAGGTGTGTCGCTGTGTGTGCTGCCAAACATGTACACAGTATAGCGTGCAAAGAGAAGTGAGGAGTGAGAAGTGAGGAGTGAGAAGTGGATAGCGGAATGAGAGAGTGACGAGTAGACGAGGCCCACCTTCGCACAGCGAGCTACCTGCCTGAGGGTCAGGCAGGTAGCGGGGCGGGCGCTGCGGCTCGCAAAGACGTAGACTTCGCGGCGTTTCTTGGAGGTGTGAGCACGTACAAGTAGAAGCATTGCCAAGTGCTGTACGAGTTGTAGTATGGAAATAGCAACTTCCTAGAGAGGAGGGTGACATGGAGTACAAGCTGCAGGTGCGCCTGAGAGACGGGCAGCCGCGCACGTTTGTCTTTGACACACTGCCGGAACAGCTTGAGTACGCACATCTGTTATACCACGTCGACGCGGATACCGGAGAGGTCGTCCCCGTTGCGGTCACGTACTTGGGCAGGCCGCGGCCTAATGAGCTCTTGGTACGCGCGGTCAAGGCGCTCGTACATAGGGACGCGCTCTTCGCGGCGCTGGTACGAGCGGAAGGAGCGCCGTCGCGGCACATGATGGCTACATCACTGCCGCGCGGCATCGAACTTCCCCGCAAGGAGCGGTAAGAAGCATGCGGGAGCGACAACAGGGATAAGGGCCGATGTGCTTGCACGTCGGCCCTGTGGCATATCGACGATCGCTCTTGCTGACATGTAGCGGTTCAGGGTGTACTCTGGTGCTATTATAAGGTCACAGGTACATATTTTATGCCCACAAATCATCCACTGGAGAACTTTGACGGCACTATTGAGGGCGCTGCAGCGCACGTGGGGATGCCACCCGAGTCATTGGAAAAGCTTACAGGACAGGTAGGCGAGGCCGAGGAATTTTTGGCTTATAGCAAGAATGCAATGACCAGGTTGGGAGACACTATTGCGGACATGTCCTCTCGCATTTCTTCCATGCCCGCAGGCGATGCCACACGTCTCGCGTTGGAACAGACCTGTGCGACCGTGCAACTAATCCTCGACGGATACAAAGAGCAAGTTAGAGTCCGCGAGAACCAACTTGAGCAATATCGTGTTCTCGCTCATGGTGTAGAGCCAACACACGAGGCGCCCCAGGCGTTGCAGTAGATCTGCAAGTGGTCGGGAATGCGCTCGAACAATGCTGTGACCACTCTTGTGCTTCGGTAAGCTGCATGAGGTTTCCGGTTGTGTGCAGGTTTCGCGTTTGAGTCGCCCGAAGAGCGGGTAGTGCTCAGCAGTACACTGCAATGCCAAGAAATGCAAACCGCCGACTGAGTCGGCGGTGCAACGCAACATATCTGACCTACAGGCAGTTACAACGCGATAACCGCCGGTACAGGCTGAGGCTTTCGGTACACCGCGGCTACGCTCTGCTGTGCCGTCAGGGTATCCAGCAGCGTGTGCGGGACGTCCTCTAAGAGCAGGAAACTGAGCTCAGCTGTGCCGTAGCTTACGAGTACTCTCAGGCCGTGCTCAAAGCACCAGTCCACCATGTTGCACATATCTTCAACGGTCGGGGTCTTGATCACCCAATACATCCCGTTCATTACACCTCTCCCTCTCCTTGCTGCGGCTAGCGTACCACGGCAGCCGCTTGGTGTGAATGAGCGACGTGTAGTCAGCTCCTCCTGTAAAGGCGCATCTGCACCACCACCGTCCACGACATGAGCGTGCCGAGGGTCATGGGTACGATGAGGACCAGGTCTCGTTGGATCAGTCCGTATACCACCCAGAACGAGTACGAGATTGCAAGAAGCAGAAAATACGGTCCCGAAAGCCCTTCTACGCTTTTTCGTGCGTGGTTTTTGCGCACCTGCGCGGTGAGACCAATGCCGGTCACGGCAAGAGAAAGGCAGACGGTGATGACGCCGATGAGTGACATGGGATACGCTGCGCAAGGTATAACCGTTCGTTGCGGAAGGTAGTTTCAAAAAACGGCGCCCTGTGAAGGACGCCGTCTCGACGTCTACTACTGGTACTGCGCGATGAGGTAGCGCACGAACGCGTGCGCGAGTGCGGTGCCTCGGGCGCCGCATTCCTTCCTGCGGAAGGAGGAGTGCATTTCAACCTGTATCGCGTTTACCGTGTATTCCTGTGCGTAGTAGCGCGTATTGTGCCCTGCGCTGTATGGGTCACCGCGCGGATGTACGGGGACTGTGTCTGGCAGAAAAACACTGAAACCCGAGCTGCGTAGCGTGGCGGCAAGTGCGCAGTCCGGTTCGCCATGGAGGATGGTTGTGCGGTTTCCTGTGCCAAGTATCACGTCGTACCCTCTGGGCGGTGCAATATCGGGCTGACGGCGGAAACCGTGCATGTCTAGGAAAAGAACATTCTCGCGACCGTATGTTTGTACGGCCTCAGTGAGTGCGTTAGCGAGCTGACTGTGGTAGTGCTCATACACCTCTTTGAGTACAGGGTCATCAAGGGCTGTCTCTCTCCGCACGCTTTCGTCATACACATGCGTGTGTGGGAGCGGTCTGTTTCCGTCTATGTACGCTCGCGGCATGAGGAGCCGGTACGCGTGTATGCGGCAACCCTGCCCTGCGCACGCCATGACAATGTCGTTGATGAGTGGCCAGACGTTTGCGTCGCGGCCATGTATGCCATTTCTGCGGGGCTCAAATACACCGGTGAAGTCGTTGCCGATGAGGCCATCATGAGGCACGGACACTATAACCCGTGCTGGCTCCCGGTGCGTGAGGGCGAGGGTGAAATTCTCGTTTACTACCGTGAGTCCATGCGCTGCGCGTAGCATGGGGCGTCTCCTCTTGGTTGGTGGGGTCGCTCCGTCGGACGCAGCACACGGAACGCTACTGCGTATCA
>CAYWMQ010000006.1:0-31660 GCA_964459635.1 uncultured Candidatus Saccharibacteria bacterium
TGAGCAAGAGCCATGCCTCGTAGCGGTTCATGAGCATGGGTATACGGTACCACGGTTTGAGCTGTATGTCAGTGTACAAAGGCTTCGCACAGGTAACGTAAAGGCCACAAAACAAACTGGTTTGTCTTGTGGCCAACCGGGGCGGGTAGCTTCTACCCCACGGATGCGGCAGCAGCTACGCGCTTTAGCCTAGCAGGGGGTGCCGTATTTACGGGGTTGCTTGAGGCAAATTGCATTTTGAACCCCGCCTGTAACCCACCCCCGAGCGCTACGACCAGCTCCTACGCTACACCTCCCCCGCCCTTACTCCCTGCTACTTCCGCTGCTACCCCCACCCTGCACCGTAATGGTGCCTGCTACCTTGCATTGCAAGGTAGCAGGCGTAACAAGGTAGCTATGAAGTCCGATACTGAAAAGTACAGTCCACTGTACGTACGTACAGAACAGACCGCTACGCTATAGTATGTACGTCGAGTAGTGTACGTCTTGCAGCTTGGACGCTTGCGTGAGGCTGTCTGAAAAATTGACAAAATGAGAGTACATGGTATGCTCACTACGGTTCCAATCATTGCACATTAGGAGGATGCAGTGGCTTCTAAGGATTCTCTCTCACACACGTTCTGGGTACCCCTGGGAAATTCTCGTGTGCATGACGAGCACGATCTGAGGCATCTTCAGGAGGTGCTACGCGGATTCAGGTCCATTACCTTTTATGTGTCACGCACTAGTGAGCGAGCTTTTACCGTGCGCATGGTCCGCACCGGTGTCCCTACGGCGCAGCAGAGCTACATGGACATGGATGACACGGTATCGGGCCTATTGGGCGATACGTTCACGTTGATGTATCGCGAGCGCATCGCGCTTCTGACGTTTGATGCGGCGGAGTCAAGGTTGATGGTTCGGATTTACCAAAAGTAGCCGGTAGCATACGCTTGAGAGCCCGCCTCGGTGGGCTCTCTTCTGTTTGTGTACTTGCACGCAGCCACGTTCTCACTGATAGTAGAGAGCGTACGGTACGCTTATGCTTCCACACAAACGCAGAGTCCTGTTTGTAATCACCAAGTCCAACTGGGGTGGTGCGCAGCGGTACACATACGACTTGGCTAGCGCCTTTGTTGAGAAGGGGCTCGCTGTGTCCGTGGCTCTGGGCGGCACGGGTGCGCGTGACGCTGAGCCCGGGCTCTTGGCCGAGCGGCTCCGTGGCGCATCAATCCCCGTCTACGTTATCGCCCACTTCATGCGCGACATGTCGCTCCTCTCTGACGCGCTTGCCTTTTTTGAGCTTATCCGCGTCATCCGCCGCGTGCGCCCCGATGTGCTTCACGTCACAAGCTCGAAGGCGGGCGGGCTGGGAGCGCTCGCGGGCCGCCTGTGCCGCGTGCGACGCATCGTCTTCACAAGCCATGGCCTTGCATACGATGAAGACTGGCGGCCGAAATGGCAGCGCGTAGCAATAGCTTTTTTCACCTGGCTTACATTTTTCCTTTCGCACGCTGTGATACTTATAAGCCGCGATTCGTTTGACCGTGCGCGGAAACTCCCGTTCGTGGGGCAAAAAGCGGTGCTCGTGCACAACGGCATACATGAGGAGGTACTTTCAACAAAGGCGGAAGCGCGGCAGGCCCTTGCGGATGCCTCCCCTGCTCTTGCGTCAGTCATGTGGCAGAAATGGGTTGGCGTAATAGCGGAGCTGCACCCGAACAAGAGACTGGCGCTTGCGCTTGAGGCTTTTGCCGCACTCCCGCGTACTCTCCGTACGTGTCTTGTCATTGTGGGCGCGGGCCAAGAGCACGGCACTCTCATACAGAAGGCACACGAGCTCGACATCCATGAGCGCGTGTTTTTCCTTGGCTATGTGGCCGATGCGGGCCGCTTCCTGCCCGCCTTTGATATATTTCTCATGACCTCGCGCAAGGAAGGGCTGCCGTATGTGCTTCTGGAAGCACTCGCGGCCGGTGTACCCACAGTCGCTGTCCCGGTAGGCGGTGTGCCGGACGTGGTGGAAGATGGCGTGACGGGTGTGCTTGCCGGGCCTAAGGCGGATCTGATAGCGAGTGCCCTTCTCTCGCTGCTCTATGATGATACGCGGCGCGACTCGATGAGCGCGTCGGCTCGCGCAAAAGCCGCGGAACTTTTTTCGCTGACGCGCATGCGTGATGAGACGGAGCGTGTTTACGATGTGAACGACACAAACTCCTGATCCTGTGCTTCTCGCTCCACGTTGCGCCCGTATTTGCTCATGGCGAGCACGAGACCGAGCGCCAGAAACTCGGTCATGAGGTGGCTGCCACCGTACGAAAGAAACGGTATCGTTGTGCCCGTGACGGGCATGAGGCCGATGTTGATACCCACATGTATGCCGACGTGCGCTAGAAACCAGAGCACGATGCCGCTCGCGGCCAGGCTTTCGAAGTTTGTCTCACCATAGCGTGCGTGATGGATGAGTCGCCAGAACAGAATACCGAAGAGGCCAAAGAGCGCCAGTACGCCCAGAAAGCCCCACTCTTCCGCGAATGCGGCGAAGATAAAATCTGTCTCGTACTCAGGCAGGAACTCAAGCTTGGACTGCGTGCCATAGCCGATGCCTTTGCCGAGGAGCTCGCCGGAACCGACTGCGATCGTTGATTGGTACGCATTGTACCCGGCACCTTGCACATCTGCCAGCGGGTGCAGAAACGTGAGCACACGCTCTTTCTGGTAGTCCTGAAACGCGAACATCCAGAGCGCGCCGCCCACGAGTGCACCCGCCAAGAACACAGCCGCTAAGTGACGCCAGCTGATACCGGCGATGAGTACCATGCCGAGCCATATCGCAAAGATGATCATTGCCGAGCCGAAGTCCGGCTGCAAGAAGAGCAGAAGAAAATAGCCAAACGCGTACGCGCCGGAGACGAGCACGTGCCGCCAATGCGCTATCTCCACATGGCGGCGCGAAAAGTACTTTGCAAGCACAAGCACAAGCACAAGTTGCGCGACATCGGCCGGTTGAAAGGCAAACCACCCCAAGTCAAAGCGGCTCCTTGCGCCGAGCACCACAGTGCCTACCACGAGCACAAGGGCAAGGAGAGCGGCCGTGACGGCGTAGAGCGATATGATGATGCCCGTTCGACGCAACATGCGCGCATCAAGGAGCGACGCCCCTACCATGACCGCAAGCGCAATGGCAAGCCAAAGAAGCTGGCGCTCAAAAAAAGCACTTGCTTCGCCAAAGGGGTGCATGGTGACCAAGCCGGCCCCACACAGGAGCACTGCGGCCGTAATGAGCAGCCAGTCCGTACTGCGGGCATGTTTCTCAAGCGTGAGCACCCTGAAAGTGTAAAGTGAAAAGTGGAAAACGGAAAGTCCGGCCGCTCACGTGTGAGCGGCTAGGTTGGTGGTTTTATCCCCCATTCTCACGTGTCACGCCATAGCCCCGCACCGTCTGGTGCAGGGCGAAGGGGGATACGCATTCCCATTCTCATTCCCATTCCCTCTATTACCTTTGCCCTGGTATGTGTGTTAAAAGCTCTATGCGACCCACCTCCGCACCAAGCGGGCGTGGCCACGTGAACGTAAGCTCGGCGCGCTCCTGAGGAGGGAGGAACGGTACGAGTGTTTGAGAAGCCGCTATCGCATTGTTATCCAAGCCGTAGAGTACCGCCGTGACGCGCAGGTCGGTGAGTTCGCGCACTTCTTCGTTGCGCATATAGGCTCGCACTTTTTGTATGCGTTCACTCGGCATGAAGCGTGGCTGCTCTATACTTACGTCAAATTTGTTTGACAGTCTGTGCCAACGCGGATCCTCTTTCCACTCGAAAAAAGCTCGGGCGATTACCCTGTTGCCAGTCTCCACTCCTCCCTCAAACACAGGTACAAGTGCCTCGCCGCGAATGTCCACGGTGCCATCGCGCTCGCCTACCACCACGTTGTCGGCATCATAGTACGTAAAGCGGTAGGGTATCGCGTCTGCGTACGAGTCGAGGTTGGGGTTCTCTACATAGGCGATGCTGTTCCAAAAACCGGGCGATACCTCGAACGGTCGCGTCCATAGCGTATTGAGACGCTGTACTTCGAATGAGCAGCGCAAGGTACATACACCTCCGCAATCGACACCAAGCTCATCCTGGTTCTTTTTTTTGTCCACGCAACTCGGCGGCTCGTACGTGGCTGCGTAGAGCAAACTGCCTACAATGAGGAGCAATACGCCGCTAATGGCGGAGATGTAGATGAAGCGGCGGCGACGTGCCCACTCGGAGTACATGTTTCAAGTATAAGGTAGAAGGTAGAAGGTAGAAAGGGACAGACGCACAGGTGGCGTGTGTAGAGGTCTGCGTGAATAAGTTCAAGGCCAGGTACTCCTTGCGGAGTACCTGGCCCTGTGACGGCGGACATCCCTACCATGGGCGACTAAAAAGCAGCCACATGCACTTCGCGAGACCGCGCAGCCCGGGGCTGCAGCAGTGTGAGTAAGATTGCCAAGCCTTACTCGCTCCTTTGGCAAGGAGGTTCACGGAAAGCATGGGCGCTGGAAGCCATGCGCCATGGCGGTGACGTTCTGTGCCGTCAACGCCAAACGGGGCTATACCCCGAAACCTAAACTTATTATAGCACATGCAAGATAGTTGTCCAGTACTTGCACAGTAATTCCTCACACCCTCCGCAAACCTCTGAGTGTAGCCGTCTTTGCGAGAAGCCGAGCCGCGCGAGGCGACGAAGCAATCCAGAGTCTCGGCACAATTATGGTTCAATTCCTGGTTTGCTTCGTCGTTCCTCCTCGCAAGGACGACGAACAGGCGTGAGGAATTACCTTGCGCACGCATAACAAACATACGGCTACGTACGGCCAAGAAGTGGCGAAAGCGGGTACGCTGCAAATTCGGGTACGAGCGTTTGGCCGTAGAGCAAGCGCGAAAGCACCTCAGCGTGGCATAGGGCGCCGGTGAGCGCGTTGTGCGGACTCGGCTCCTCAGGAATGCCTACGTAGCGGAGCAGCGCGTCGAGGTCAAGCGCGCTGTGGCGTTTCTCTTCCGGTACAGGCCTGCCATGAAAGGCATAGTGAGCGTATCCCACAGAGTGCACATCCACTGTTCTGAACGCGAACGGCCAGTGGTACCCTGCTCTGCCCGCCGCCGCCTTGAGAAAGTCGCGGTCGAATGACACATTTTGTCCGGCCAATGTTTGCTCTTCCACCGACTCCGCCCAGGAAAGGAACTGTGCGATGAGTTGTGCTTCTGTCTGTCTGGTGGGGTCAGTCGCTTCTTCTCTACTTACTCCACATACGCGCAGCCCGTCATCATCAAGGCGCGCACCCTCCCATACGCGGCATTCACCGTAAAATCTGTTTTCCGGGCGTGCGAAGTCGAGTGCACCCACGGCAAGAATGCTGTGGAGAGAGGGCTCGGTACCGGATGCTTCGACGTCGATGATTAACATATTGCAAAGTCAAAAGTTAAAATGCAAAGGTCAAAAGTGTACCACGGCCTCACATTACGAGACTCTACGGAAGAGCTGGAGGGTGCGGCGGACGCGGGTGAGCTCGCTGCGCTCCACCGGGTTGTGACGGACCGCGGGCAATACAGTAAGGCGGGCGTGCGGTCCGATGGCTGCGGTGAGTGACCGGCAATCTTCAACGAGCGTCGTGCGGTCGTGCTCTCCCACTATGATGCGTACCGGCATGGTGAGTTTGGACGCAATGGGCAGTAGGTCGTGCGTACGCACCTCCTCAAGGAAGGTCCACCCCAATTCGCGCGTGAGTGCTTTAAAGGGATGCCGTGTCGGTCGCACGCCGCTACGCTGCCATCGTTCGTAGCCATCCGGGTCGTGTCGTTTCAGATGCTCATGGAGCAGCGTCCCTGAGACCGTGGGGGCAAAAAGCATGAGCTCACGTACCGCATCGGTATGCTCCGCAGCATACTCTGCTGCCACCATGCCGCCTATGGAATGACCGGCGAGCGCAAGTGGAAGCTCAGCATGTCCCTCTCGGCCGCGCACCCACGCAAGCACGCGCTCCAGGTCATCACGCATAGTCCTTGCGGCGAAGAAGTTGTACGCGCCGCCGCTGTCACCAAGGCCGTTTCCAGCGTCAAAGCGCACCACGGTATAGCCGCGCTCTCGGTAGTGCTCAGCTATGACTTCGAGCACGGGAGCCTCTTTTACTCCGCTTGCGCTATGAAGCAGCACCGCTATACCTTGTGGCACTTCGGACACTTCGGCGAGAAGCGCGAGCGTGGGATCGCGGTCGGTAAGTCGCTGTTCCTCGAGTGTGTGCATCGTAAGGTGCACGTACGTGGTGAGCCATGACTCAACACGGGACACGGTGCGTGAGAGCTTTTCATTGTCGCGCGTGAAGCGTATGAAAAGGGTGCGCATCGTGCTGCTGTGCAAACTCCACAGCATGACGCCAACCGCGAGGAAGAGGAAGCCTTGCAGGAACGGTAAGGCGATGCCCAACACGCCCGCCACAAAAAAGACGACGGCAATGGTGCGTGTGACGTATTTGCGTTTGCGATAGAGGGGGTGCATCACGTTAGTAGAAAGTATGAAGTAGAAGGTAGAAAGGGACGGCAACACAAGAAATATTCGGCGGGGTGCGCTTAGTTTATGCTGTCGAGAATAGCTTTGAGTACCCAACTTCCTCGTAGAGACTCCTGCATCTCTTGGATCTCCTCAAGTGTAAACCAGCGCGCGTCAAGCAATTCGTCTTGTGGAAATCTCAATTCACCGCCTGTTATTGTGGCTGTAAATGCGTGCTTTGGCGGGTCCGTCGCAGCTTCCTGGTAGATGCCGATCGTGCGGCCCAGACGTACTTCAAAACCAGTCTCTTCTCTCGCCTCCTTTACAGCGGTTTCTTCAATTGTGTCGCCAACATCCACTTTACCCGCAGGCAAATTCCATAAACCATATGCAGCTTCTTGCTTTTCCTGCACCAGCAAGTACTTCCCCTCATCTTCAAGAACAACACCCGCAACAACGGGTACCAGTACCACTTCGGTCTTTAGATGTTGCATGTGCTGTTTTGTATGATCCGTCGCACCCAGCTACTTTCTACTTACTACCTTCTACTTTCTACTTCGCTTAAATCCCTTTACAATTCCCTGCCGGCTTATAGCCCGCGGCTTCGGCTTCAGCTTTTGACGCGAACCACACCTTGTTTTCTTCCTTTATCTTGGCTGCGCCGGGGCACCATGGGAGGTGGTACGCGGTGCCGTTACGCGAGCCTACGTACTGCGCGGGCGCGCTTTGGGAATTGTCACCTACCTGCCGCACAGACTCTGTCGCCACTCCTTGCGTGGTGCTTGGAGTCGAGGTGGCGCGCTCTGCGGCTGCTCCGTACAGTACCACGGGTGCCGGGGCGGCTTCGCCTTGTGCCGAGAGTCTGCCGAGAGAAAATGCGGCAAGTCCGGTTGCCGCAATAACACCGATGAGCAGCATATCGCGCCCCTTGCGCGTCTGTAGGAATTCTGGTATCTTCGTGTTCATAGTGAATGAACCTCTGAGTACGAGCGATAACCTCGCGCCATGACTATAAGTATAGCAGCAGGTTGCCGTATTTCTAAGTTTCTTATCTTTTATTTCTCATCTTAGGTAACGTATGGCACACAGAAAAGCTGGCGGAACAGCGAAAAACCTCCGCGATTCACAGCCAAAATACCTTGGCACAAAGCTCTATGCGGGCGAGAAAGCTCAGCCGGGGAGCGTTATCATCCGTCAGCGCGGCAGCAAGATACTTGCGGGCAAGAACGTGCGCACCGGTAAGGATTTCACGCTCTACTCGGTAGCATCGGGTACCGTTTCGTTTCGTGAGACGCGCAAAACGAAGTTTGATGGTACCGTACAGCGAAAGAAAGTTGTGGACGTGGCGTAGTGGTCCAGGCAAGGAACCTATACTCTGTTCGAAACGACAAATGGCGCCCTTGGCGCCATTTGTCTATTCAGAGATCCGAAATCTATACTCTAAGATCTGTCGTACTTACTCACTCACAACCTCCACCTTCACGGTGGCTTTTTCGCCCGCAGCGTCAAGCTCCACATCGTAGCTGCCCACTTCGTGGATCGGTTCATCAAGAAGTATGGCCTCTTCGGGCAATGTGAGCTCAAGTTCTTCGGCGAGCGCGTCCACAATGTCTGCCGCTCGCACCTTTTTAAAGAGGTGGCCTTGGTCGTCTGCTTTCACGGTAATGGTAAGAGCTCGGTCCGCGAGTTGGCTGAGCTTTTCACGGATGTCTTCAAGCCTTGCATCATCTTCCGCTCGTAACGCTTCGCGCCGCTTTTCTAGCTCGTCAAGCTTTGCTTGTGTAGCACGCTCCGCAAGCTCCTTGGGGAACAAGTAATTGTTTGCGTAGCCGTCCGCTACCTCCACCGCCTCCAGCTTGCGACCAACTTTCGGCACGTCTTTTAACAGAATGACTTTCATATCTATGGCATTAGGTCTGAGGATAGTACCGCAGCTTGGCGCTTTGTGCAATGCCTAGCGCTCTCGCGTGCTCGTGCCCGCTTTGGCCTCAGGAAGCACACCCGTACGCAGGTATTCGAGAGCCGCGTCAAGTTGAGGGTCACGCTCCGCCTCAATATCTTCTATGGTGCGGTCCACCTCAAGGTCGGGGGTAAGCCCGCCGTCTGAAATAGAACGACCGTTGGGGGTGAGCCACTGGGCGACCGTCACTTTGAGGCTCGTGTCATCGGTCACCGGCACAAGCTCTTGTACCGAACCCTTTCCAAAGGTGGGCGTACCGATGAGCTTTGCTTTACCGTGCTCCTGGAGCGCTCCCGCAAGGATCTCGGATGCCGATGCGGAACCTTCGTCTACAAGGATCACCAAGCGCCAGTCGTCTTTCATGAGGCCGGGGCCCTTGCTCCGGTGTACCCTGCGCTCAGCATTTTGACCAAAATCCTCCTCAACCACAACCTTGCCAAGCGGCAAGAACCAGCTCGCGAGAGACACGGCAGCATCAAGATATCCTCCGGGGTTGCCTCTCACGTCAATGATGAGACGTGTGTCGCCCGCCTCGATGAAGTCTCGCAGTGCCGCACGGAATTGGCCGGTGGCAGTGGCGCCGAAATTGTAGAGTGCGATGACCCGCGTGCCCGGCTCGGGTGTGGATACTTCAATGGTGGGTATCTCGATCGTCTCTCGCGTGAGTGTAAGCTCAAGGAGTTCATTTTCACCCTCCCGTGCAAGCGTGAGGTCCACGGTGGTGCCTATCTCGCCACGTATGGTGCGTACTGCATCATCTATACTCAGATCCATCGTGCTCTTGTGGTTGATCTCCACAATGATATCGCCCGGACGTATTCCCGCTCTGTCCGCGGGCGTGCCGCGAAGCGGTGCGATCACCGTGATGAGACCGTCACGCATTCCCATCTCCATGCCTACACCTCCAAACTCGCCGCTTATTTCCTCCTCGAAATCGCGCGCCTCGTCGGGTGGCAAAAATACGGTGTACGGATCGCCGTAGCTTCTCGCCAAACCCTCTATCATGCCCCATACTCTGTCCTGCGGAGATATCTTGGCCGTTGTCGTGGCAGGTACGTACTTGTCTTCCAAAATGCTCCATGCGGTCCAGACGGGTTCGAGGTCTATACCGTCAGGAATGTTTGGAGAGCGCTCCCATCCGTCATCGTTGTGACGGCGAGCTCCGGCAAGAAAGCCGGCCGAGAACACCACTATCGTGAGCATGCACGCAAGTACGATCGTATGGCTTTTTTGCATGTACTTCAGTGTACTACGAGATACGGCAAGACAAAAGACAAAAAACCTGTAAACAAGAGACACGAGATGTGCGAGATAGCATAGACATTGAGATACGAGGATATGTGAAAACGTAAGGTTTTAGATTCTAGAAAGCAGAAAACGAGATTTACATGCGTCTCCAAAATCTAGAATCTTTAATCAAGAATCTGATCCGTGCCGTACTATCCCGCTATCCAAATATCTCTTTTATCTCTTGTTTTTTATTTCTTATCTTCGCAATAGGTATCTCCCCCCACTTCGTCGTATGTCGCGGCGATAGGAGTTCATGCCGCGCCGCCCACTTCTTTTGCATGCCTTCTGCGCCTGTGCGTACTACGTCAGGCCCGAAGCGGGCACGGAGCTCATCAAGCGCCTGCATGAGGGGCTGTGAGTCTCGGGGTGTTTCACCGAAGAGTGTCGCGGGCTGTATCGCACTTTCGGGAATAATATCGGACACCTGCACTCCCGCCTTTGCATAGGGCAAGCCCGGTCGGTAGATGCGCGTAAGCACCCCGAGCGCCTGCGAGACAAGCTCAAGCGTGTTGTTGGTGTGTACGGGCAGTGTGTCACTATCGTAGGCCGCGTAGCGCGCGTCGCTTCTGTGGCGCGAGGTGCGTATGAGCACAGACACCGTACGGGCCGCGGCGTGCTCGGTGCGCAAAGTCTCCGCCACTTTTCGCGCGTGGTATGCCACGGCCGCTCGTATATCGGCTAGGCCGGATACAGGCTTGCCGAACGACTGAGAGTGCAGGAGTGACTTGCGGAGCGTGGTGTCTTCTCCCACGTCGAGGCAGCGCATGCCGCGAAGTTCGTGCACGGTGGCAAGGCCCTTGATGCTCATGCACGCGCGTATCCATTGGTCATCCATTTGTACGAGCTTCCCTGCGGTGTCGATGCCGAGCGCCTTGAGTGCGGGCGCGAGGCGAAAGCCCACGCCCCATATCTCTTCGACGGGCAGAAGGTCGAGTGCTTGCGTGCGTGCCGCTTCGTCCGTGAGTACACATACGCCCGGTACGCCCGTGTGGGGGATGTGTATGGGGGATTCGCACACGGGACTCGTATGCAAGATTCGCCTGCCGGTTTCGTATGCGGAATTCGTATGCGTATGCGGTTTTACGTCTGAATCCGCTCCCGCATACGGGTGCGCGCCGCGCACCGGGTGCTTCGCAAAGTGTGTCGCCACTTTCGCCAGAGTCTTTGTCGGTGCAATGCCGACGGAGACCGGTATGCCGACTTCGCGGAGGACTGTGTTGCGTACTTCGCAGCCCCACTCAAATACACGGTTTCGTAAACCGTGTATGTGGTGCCGCTCGGTTTTGCTGTGCGTGGGACAAAAGGAGTGCGAGAAAAGGGGCTTAGCACTCTCGCGGTAAAGTGCTAAGCCCCTTTTCTCGCACTCCTTTTCGGTAGCACAAGGGGATGAGATAGCAAGGAACGCCTCGTCTACAGAATACACCTCCACCTCGTCTGAAAAACGCCGCAGGGTTTCCATGGTGCGTCGTGAGATGTCACGGTACAGGTCGAAGTTGGAGGAAAATACGGAGACGCCGTGCTGTGCTATACGCTCACGCACCTTGAAGTACGGCTCTCCCATCTTGAAGCCAAGCGCTTTTGCTTCCTCGCTTCGCGATATGATGCAGCCGTCGTTTGATGAGAGCACCACGACCGGCTTCCCTGCAAGGTCAGGCCGAAAAAGCCTTTCACAGGAGACGAAGAAATTGTTGCAGTCGATGAGGGAGAGGAAGGACATACGAGTAGAAGGTAGTAGGTAGAAAGTAGAAAGGAAAAGTTAGAGGTGACAGGTTGGAGGTTATAGAGCGGATGAAGGAACACAACTGGATGGTGAGAGTAGGTTAAAAGTCAAAATTAACCTACCTTCCGGCTGACAGGCAGGAAATGAAAAAGTCCAAGGTAAAAGTGAAAAGTTGCGAAAATGTTGACAAGTACATATTGTATGTGCTAAATTAATATCCAAAGTCCTTTAACTTTGGAGGAGAAGAAATGAAAAAGCTGCTTGCGATGGTGGCACTCACAGCCACGGTTGGCCTTGCCGCTTGCGGCCCGGGTGCGCCGGGAGAGTATGGGCCAAAAGAGCGTATGGCAAAGGAAGAAAGGATTATGGAGAGCGCGGAAAATATTTCATATTTTCGTGACCCCCGCACGAGCCTATGCTTCGCTAGGTTTTACGGGGATTACAACAGCATGACCTACGTGCCTTGTGAGAACATTCCACCCGAACTTCTGTGGGGTGCGAATAAGTAGAAGGCCACCACCACATCCTCGAACAGTTTCGTTATGCGGCCCGCTTACCCGGGCCGCTTTTGCTTTGTAAAGAACCGTACTCCTACCCTTCTTGCCCAGAGAGCTCAGGATGCGAGCTGTGCAAGCTAGTGAGGGTAGAACTTTTGCCTTCGGGCTCGCCCCGCTCGCGTGGGGAGAAAGAAGAAGCGTTAGAGTATTTCTCTGGCGCTTTTTCGTACACTACTGTTTCACTAATTCCATGTTCAAGTAGTGTTACTTTTTACTTTTACCTTGCACTTGTTCCTTACCCTTTCTACTTTCTACCTACTACCTTCTACTTCTTTTTACACCCTCCTCACCACCGCCTTTACCACGCCCCACAGCATACTGTCGCGTTCTTCTGTGAAGTCGGGCGCGTGCGATGAGTGGCGTGTGTCCGCCTCAGTGAGTCGCCGCAGTGCGAGCTCCCCTTCCCGCATCAGCACCGCAAGCCGCCCCGCCGCTGGTGCAAGTGCCCGGTCGACCACGAGCAGATCACCTTGTACCACCCCGAGTTCTTCCCCGGCCTCGTCTATGTCGCCGCCGACACGCATGAAAAAGGTGGACGTGGGGTGCGTCACCACAAGCTCGTCAAGCGAAAGCGGGTTTTCATACCCTTCACTGTTTTTAGGCTCGCCAAGCGCGGTAGGTGCGGTGCGGATGAAAGAGACGGACTTCATAACAATGCAAAAGTTAAAAGGAAAAAGGCAAAAGTACAAGTTAAAAGCGAAAAGTTTACGGAGCCTCGTTTGCTCTGAATGCTTCGCTCTCATACTTGTTGTAGCGATAGCCCTTTTTGAAAAGCTCAATGTAGTACAGGCAAGGAAAGACGAGAGGCAAGCGGGCATACTGCCCTACATGCACAAGTTCATGCGCTAAGTCCCCACTTCGAGCAGCTGGTCCCAAGAGTACCGTATGTCCGATGGTAAAAGCTCTCGCGGTATGCAACCATCCGAATGCCCACCAAAAACGCTTGACTGTAAGTACCACCGCTATGGGCTGGTGCCTCAAGTGTACTGAAGTCGGCCAAGAGATACATGCCATCAGCAGACCCACTACTGTATACGGGAGGTTAAAGATAAAAGAGACGGACTTCATAACAATGCAAAAGTTAAAATTCAGAAGGCAAAAGTACAAGTTAAAGGTCAAAATCTTGCATAGTAAATTACATGATCTGAGTGTGTCAGGTGACTTTTGAATTTTGACTTGAAATTTTGCCTTTTGACTTTTACATTTTGAATTCTGCACACGCTCACTACCGCACAGCTGCTTCGCTCAACCACCTCTGCTCTACCGAAGTCAAATCCCGTACCGCCACACTCGGCTTCTTTTTTAGCAACTCGCGCGAGAATATTTTGTACGCATCGTAGTCAAAGCGGAAGCGTGCGGGCACGAGCTCGGTCCACTCGCCATCTGTCAGGGTAAGGGCTGCGAGGAGCCGCCAGTTGTCCACCACAAAGAGCTCGCGACCTCCGTCCGTGCCCCGCTCTTCCACGGCAACAGGCCCCGCAAACGGCCAGCGTTTGAGGCGCGCGTGCTCAAAGGCCTCGCGAAAGCGCTTGTTGTAGTGGCGCGGTTTTTCCTTGCCCGTGCAAGCACCTTTGCATTCTTCAAGCTGGTGTGCAAAGCATGGCGCGCCTTTCTCTAGGCTCAAGAGGTGTGGACAGAGGCTATGGTCCTTTGCGAGCCCGGCAAGTACTTCCTTCGCCTGCATGCGGCTTTTGAATACACCAAGAATACTTGTCTCCTCGCCGTGCTCTATGCTGTCGGCATATGCGATAGACGCGCGGAGAAAGCCCGCCTCGTCCGTTTCTTCGCGCACGAGGCACATGGCTGCCCGCTCTCGGTCCCGTACGTTGTATACGGGAAGCAGGGTTTTAATGAGATGTGACTCAAGGAGGAGCGCGCCGAGCTCGCTCACGGTCTCTTTGTGCTCGATGCGGCGTATCTCGGAGAGCATGTCACGGCCTCGGCCGGAGAGTGCGTCTGTAGAAAAGTGCGATCGGACGCGCGTGCGTATCTTGCGGCTCTTGCCCACATAAAGCAGCTCGCCCTCTTTGCCGTAAAAGAAATACACGCCGGGGCGTTCGGGAAGCCGCATGATGTGCTCCTCCTTTACATGCAAGGGTAAGCGACGCACGCGCACCATCTCCTGTATGGCACCGAAGACACGCTCATCACCAAGCTCGCGGCGCGCGTGGCCTATGAGCTGGTGGAGTACGCGTGCGTCGTCGAGTGCACGGTGGCGCGCCTCAAAGCTGAAGCCGTAGCGAGCGATGATAGACTCCAGGTTGTGGTGGCGCTCATGCGGGAAGAGCTCCCGCGAGAGCTTGGCGGTGCAGAGGTACGGGTAGGAAAAGGAAAGGCCGAGCCGGCGAAATTCTCCGCCGAGAAACGCGTAGTCAAAAGGGGCGTTGTGCGCCACGAAGAGTGCGCCTTCCAAAAGCCCCGCAACCTCAAGTGCTATGTCTTCAAACTGCGGTGCGTCTTGGAGCATGGCGGTCGAGATGCCGGTGAGCGAAGTGATAAATGCGGGCACAAGCTCGCCGGGGTTGAGCAGGCTCTTGTACTCGCGCACCACCCGACCTCCCTCCACGCGTACGATGCCCACCTCTATTACGCGGTGCAGGCGCGCACTTGTGCCGGTAGTTTCTACGTCGACGAAGGCGAAGGGAGTGTTGCTGTTAACTTGCATGGAAGTATAGGGTGTATAGATGTTTCGTACTCACGAAGCTGCAACGGGTGTGTGGTAAGTTAAAAGGCAAAAGTTAAAATGCAAAATTCCAAGTTAAAAGTACAAAGTTATGCTTTTTGCTTTAACTTCATAACACCGCTCGCAAGCATGTTACTTAACTCAGTAGCCTCACGTAGTAATGGTTCAACGTTCGAGCCCGCAGTTAGGCCCGCGTCCTTTAGTAAACTTAACCAGTACTTCGTTTCGTTTGCTGACTTAAGTGCTATCTCATAGAACTTCTTAAATTCCAAACGTGAACTAGCGGCAGCACCTTCGACAAGATTGGCTCCAACTGATGTGGATGAGCGTATAAGCTGATCGGATATCACCCAAGCGCTTCGCTTTTGAGGTAGGCCGTCAACGAGACGGATTACTTCTAGGCTAAACTTGTAACACCGCTGCCGCAGGTCACTTTTAAATTTTGAATTGGAATTTTGCATTTTGACTTTTACCTTTTGCCTTAACGTTCATACGTCCGTATCACGCTCCTCACCACCCCTCCCACCGCAAGGCTGAACTTTGGGTGGAGATCGGGGTACTCGTCATTTGCAGCCTCAAGGTAGCGGCGGCCGCGCTTTTCGCGTAAGTACTTCACCGTCCACTCGCCGTCTATGTTTGCCACCACGATGTCATTCACACGCGCATGCTCGGTGCGCTCCACCAAGAGCAGGTCGCCCTCGAATATGCCCGCGTCTATCATAGAGTCGCCCTTTACGCGCAAGAGGTACACGGGTTCGCGCGTGTTGAGCAGCAAATCGCTCATGGTGATGCGGTCAAGCGCCATTTCTTCTGCGGGTGAGGGAAAGCCCGCCTCCACGTACCCCAAGAGCGGCACTTCATCGCCCAAGGTAAGCGGCAGAAGCTTGCCCTTTGCATCTTTACGCACCACGCCCGCATCAACAAGCTTGTCTACCACTTTGGCAACTGCATTTTTGGAAGCAAAGCCAAACAGTTCGCACATCTCGCTGTACCCCGGCATGCGCCGGTGGGTGTGATAGAAGCGGTAGAGTTTTTTCTTGTAGGGGTCCATGATTAGAAAGTTAAAATGCAAAAGTTAGAAGGTAAAAGTACAAGTCAAAAGTTAAAATTTAGTAGCTCGTTTGTCGGTGTTGCTTTTGAACCTGGCAAGCATGCTCTGATAGCACTTCTTGCATACGTGATACTTGCGGACCATGTTCGCGCGTGAAGGCGGGCTTAAAAGTATAGCGCCGTACTCCATGAGCTCTTTCTTGCATGAGTCGCAGGTGGGTTTGATGGACATGGTAATAGAAAGTTAAAAGGTAAAAGTCAAAATGCAAAAGTCCAAGGTAAAAGTAAAAAGTTATACCTTCTGCTTCAACTTCATAACACCACTTGCAAGCATGTTCCGTAACTCAGTGGCCTCGCGAAGTAGTGGGTCAACACTTGAACTTGCCGTTAGGCCCGCGTCCTTGAGTAAACGTAACCAGTAGTACGTCTCATTTGCTGACTTAAGTGCTATCTCATAGAATTTCTTAAACTCCACGCGTGAGCTAGCGGCAGACCCCTCAACAAGATTGGCTCCCACTGAAGTTGACGAGCGTATAAGCTGATCTGATATCACCCATGCACTTCGCTTTTGAGGTAGGCTGTCAACGAGACGCATGACTTCTAAGCTAAACTGGTAACACCGCTGCCGTAGGTCACTTTTAAATTTTGAATTGGAATTTTGCATTTTGACTTTTACCTTTTGCCTTATGGTTTGGAGTTTGTATAGTATCTAAGCACATCTCGTACAAATCTCTTTACTCTACACTCTACTCTCTTACGCCATGCCAAACCCAAACACCCTCCGGAACACCCCTCCCCTGAGCCGCTTGTGCACGGGGCTTTTGCCTCGACGGTGCGTGCGATACGGTACGGCTGTTGTCTCTTCCTGCTCGTACTCGCTACGTATGCGCTTGAGCGTAGCAGAGAGCTCCTTGTGACGGCGAGCCTCAGCCTGATACGGCTTCCCTTTGATGATCTTGCGGTCTATCACATCGTTGAGCTTCTCAAGCTCTTTGGTGATCTCGCTTTCCAGTGTTTCTTTGCTCATACGCATTGCAGTACTGACGAATTTGGCGCATTTCGCTTTGCTTGTGCGGTGAACTGCATCCAAATTCGTACGTCCTGTATAGTTATGCTGTTAATACACCCAGCATAGGTGAACGAGTGTACACCGTCAAGCGCGAGAGCGTGTGGATATGTTGCGCGGCCACGCGTGCGTGCATGAGGCAAGCACGTCCGTGTTGTACAAGGGCTTACGTGCGCGGCGTATAGCGGAGTGTTTCGCCGTCTCCGTACTGCGAGCGAATGAGAAGCTCGGGGTGCGTACTTCTGTAGAGCTCGCCGCAGACTTTTGCCTCTACATCGTGCGTGCGCGCGAGCGATACAAACTCATCCGCGTGTGCCGGGTCTACAACGGCAAGCATCCCCTGCCCTCCGTTCCAGACACGGTAGCGTTCAAGTGAGGAGATGTCGCGCCACTCCGCCGCGTGGCGCATTATTTGCGGCGGCTCCCACAGGTCGGTGAGCGACGCAGAAAGTCCTGCACGAAAAAGGATGTCTTCGCCAAACTTTCCCGGTATGCCACCGCCTGTAATGTGCGCAAGGGCGTACAGCGGCAGGAGCGGCATGCCCTGCCCTTGCCACCCTAGTACTGCATCGGTCAGGCCAAGGTACAGCGCGGAAGGCTCGGCAGCGGCGTGCACATGCGGACGTGCCTCTTCCGAAGCGTGCCAGGCGGGCCCAAAACGAAGCTCAAGCGCTTTGCGCACGCTTGAAATGCCGTTACAGCGGAAGCCCCGCTCGCGGAGTGCTATGACGAGCTGGCCAGCTTGCAGCTCTTCGCGGAGGATGCGGCGCGAGGGGTGGAAGACGCCGTGCCCGACCCCTTCCCACATGAAGCGTACCGGTGCCACGCCATACGTTACGTTTGAAAGCAGCGAACCCACCTGTGCGGTTTCGCCTTTGTAGAGTGCAAAGTGATGCTCGCGTGCTATGCGCGCAAGCTCGGTGAGCATACGTTCGAGCGCCGCAAACCCGGGCATGCCCTCTGCCTCCACGCGGTCCACCGTGAGTATGGTGGTGAGCAGAGCCAGGGTACCGCCTTCACGTGCAAGGTCGTGAGCTATCATGGCCACGAGGTCGTGTGCAGCCGCTTCATACCTGTCCGTAAGGGCGGCCAGCACGCCTTTTGTCCCTACCCCGTCCGCCGCCGCGTCGAGCGTCATGTCAGGCTCCGGCAATACAAAGCGGTACCCGCCGCCGACCCTAAAGTGTGCGCCGCTCGTGGCAGCTATCTGTACGTACGGGCTTGCCGAGAATGTGTCACGGCAGAGCGCATGTGCCCGCTTGCTCCACACCTCCTCGGCGTCGATCGGCACACCGTCTTGTGCGTATACGCTGTCACTCATAACAGTATCGTATCACATAGCAGGTGGCGCTCGATGTTGTCGCTATGGGATGTTCGTGTATTGAGAATCACGTAGCGGTGCACCTCGTGTTGCGTGGATCTTTGGTCTATGGCAAAGTACTTCAGGTTGTCATTGGACGAAGGAGTAGGGAAAATGGAACGAGAGCTTGCTGAGCTATTCGCGTTTGAGGAAACTGCACGTGACGATGCCCAAAAAGCAGAGGCAGCACTTGGCGTCGAAATGCTTAAGCTGGTAATGAGTGGAGATGACGCGCGCGTGCGGGAAGCTCTTGCAAAATTGCTCGAGCAACGCAGCGGAGGAGTAGATTCCTGGGGCACGGGCACGTGTTACATGAAGGATCTGGTGTATGCAGGTTGTCGGGAAATGTGTCGGCGAGTACTTGACCCCATTGACGAGCAGGCGAGAAAGGATTGGGTGAAGAGAATGAAGGGAGGAAAATAATCTAACTCTAGGCAATAGCAGTAAGGAATTACAACAGCCCCGCCGATGTTTCGGCGGGGCTTGTCCATGTGCTACTTCGTCGGCATATCTACTCCTTTATGAACCCGCCTACCTGGCTGTTCCAAAGCTCGGCGTATATGCCGCCCTTCGCGAGAAGCTGCGCATGTGTGCCGTCCTCTGCAACCGTGCCCTTGTCGAGCACCACGATACGGTCCATGTGTTGAATGGTGGAGAGCCGGTGCGCTATCACGATGGTGGTGCGACCCTTCATAAGCTCGTCAAAGCCGGCTTGAATGAGCCCTTCCGACACCGAGTCGAGCGAGCTTGTGGCCTCGTCCAGTACGACAATGGGTGCGTCTTTGAGCATGGCCCGCGCTATCGCAACACGCTGGCGCTCACCACCCGAGAGCTTGATGCCGCGCTCGCCTACAAGTGTGTCGTAGCTGTGCGGGAGTTTCTCGATGAACTCGTGCGCATGGGCGCGCTTCGCTGCGGCTACCACTTCCTCTTCGGTAGCGCCATGCTTGCCGTACGCGATATTCTCACGCAGCGTGCGGTGAAAAAGGAGGGGCTCCTGTGGGACGTACGCTATGTGCTTGCGGAGGTCATCCTGCGCAACGTTTCGTATGTTTTGCCCGTCTATGAAGATGGCGCCCTGCTCCGTATCTGCAAATCGCAGCAAGAGCTTCACAAGCGTCGTTTTGCCAGCACCTGAGTGCCCGACGAGCGCCACACGTTGTCCTGCCGGTATAGTGAGGCTGAAGGTATTGAGCACAATCGAGCCATTTTCTTGGTAGCGGTGCGTTACGTGGTCGAACGATATGGCGCCCGATGTGATTATGACGGGCTCGGGTGCTTCCGGGTCACGCACGCCCACCGGAGCGTCCAGTAGCTCCAGCATTTCGTTTGCGTCAGAGAGAGCTGCAGAGGCGCGCACGATGTTTTTGCTGATGTTCCAAACAATGTTGAAAGCTACCAGCACGTATGCCTGCACAAGTACAATAGTACCCGCCGAGACGCGTCCGTCCGCCCAAAGCTCCACGACGGTCCACATGATGGCAAGCTCGAACACCGCGACAGCGCCCGCCTGCAGCATACCGTTCCAGAAGCTTTGTTGCAGCCACGCAGCGCGACGCGCGCGCTCCTGAAAGTCGGTTGTGCGTCTGAACGCAGCTATCTCGTTTTGTGCCGCACCGAACATCTTCACTGTGAGTATGTTGCTGATGATATCGGAGTAGTGCGCTGTGGTTTTGGTATCAGCTGCCGCTGCCGCGAGGCTTTTGGGCACTTGCCACCGTACGAGGAGATACGTAAGTGCACCGTACAGCACAAACCAAGCAAGAAAGACCATTCCAAGAATAGATGACTCGATCGACAGGACGGCGACCGCAGCTATGAGCTGGATACCGCTCATCCATACTTGGAACACGAGCGTGTCATGGAGCGTCTCGAAGGCCTGCACGTACCGCCGGGTCTTTGCAATGAGGCTACCAGCGAACGTGTTGGTAAAAAACTCGTACGACTTTTCTTGAAGTGCCGTGTGTGCGTGGTTGTGCAAATCGCGCAGTATGCGGCTCTGCGTCACGATGATGTAGTAGTCGCCTACGCGGTAGCCTATATTGTAGAGCACAATGACAACCGTGAGGTACACGAGGAGCATCATAAGCTCTCCATGCGCTGTCGCACCGCCCGCCGCAGCCACGTCCACAATGTCCTTGTAGATGATGCGTGCGCCGTACGTCGACGCTATTGCTCCGAGCGCGTACCCAAAAAGGAGCGCCGCGTGTGCGCCTGTGTGCTGCCGGACAAAGGAGCCGTAGTGGCGCACGATGTCTTGCCAGCGCAGCGTAGGTTTTGAGGTGGTTGGTGTCATAGGTGTCTCCAGAGTGTAAACGAACACACCCCGCCGAGAAAGGCAGGGTGTGCGGTAGCGGATGGTGTTTACCTATCCATACCCGTGTCACCGTGCCTTTGTAGCATGTGTGTGTGCAAGGGCCCCACGTACGCACGCACAAAGAGCGCGTACTGCATGGTTCCTTTCGAGATGTGTGTGTAGCTATCCATATAGTTTATGACGGCTGAGCTTGGCTTTTCTTACGCGCGGCAAATACACGGTTTACGAAACCGTGTATTTCAAAGCCGCTGCTTTTCCCATAGCTCGTGAAAGCGCCCACCGCAGGCCTGAAGCTCGGCAAAAGTGCCCTCTTCAATCACACGCCCCTTCTCAAGCACCACGATGCGGTCCATCTGCTGGATGGTGGTGAGCCGGTGGGCGATAACGAGTGCAGTAATGCCCTGAAAGAGTTCGTGCAGCGACGCCCGTATCTTTTCTTCCGACTCCACATCAAGGTGACTCGTCGCTTCATCAAGGAGAAGCAACTTCGGCTGTTTGTAGACTGCACGCGCGATGCCGAGGCGCTGGCGCTCACCCCCGGAGAGTCGTACACCTTTTTCGCCAATGAGCGTGTCTTTACCCTGCGGAAGCTTATGTAGAAAATCAGTTACGTGCGCCACCGTGAGTGCACGCAGAAGAGCATCTGCATCTTTCGCCTCCGTAGAGCCGGCCAGTAAAATGTTTTCCGCAAGCGTGAGGTTAAACACCTCCGTCTCTTGAAGCACCACTGCGACATGCGTGAAGTAACTTTGTCGCGTGTATGCAGAGACCGGCACACCGTCCAAGGTCACCGCGCCTGTTTGTGGCTCATGTTCGCGCAGAAGGAGTTTAAAAAGAGTGGACTTGCCCGCTCCCGAAAGCCCCACGAGTCCTACTTTTTCTCCTCGCCGTATGCGCAGACTGACCCCATCCAGTACTCTTTCTCCCTCATACGCAAAGGTGACTTCGTGCAGGGCAAGCTCCTGCCAATTATCCGGTACCGGCGCTAAGTCGGTCGCACTGTCGGAAAAGCCAGGAGTGGCAAGTATAGCCGCCATTCGTCCCACACCCTGCTTCGCAATAATAAAGTCCTGCACAACCTCCGAGAGCTCTTCCACCGAACTCCATATGCGCATGAAGTAGTTGTTGAAAAGTACCAGAAAACCGACCTCATACCTGCCCGTAACCACGCCCCAGGCTATTATGCCAAGCACAAGCACCTGAAACGCGTAGCCCCATGCAGTCCGAGTGGTGCTCCCTGTCTGAAACCAGAAGATACGAACAAGGATCTTTTCATACATGTGCGACATACTTTTTCTGACCAGCTGCATCAACGCATTGCTCATATTTAACACCTGAACGGTGCGCACATTGTGTACCGTCTCATACATGAGGCCCCACACATCCTCCTCTGTCCGATTTACAACATCGGCTGCTTCGCGAGCCCGTATGATGAAATAGCGCGCGAGGAAATAAAACGAAAAAACGAATGCGCCGGTAAGTAGCGCTATACGTATATCTATGGTGCTAAGAATTATGAGGATGCCGACGCAAGAAATTACTATCTCTACTACATTGGTAATCCACATACGTAGTACTCTGTCTAATCCGTACGCACCTCTGTCGATGCGTTTGATTTTGCTGCCAGCAGGCTCGTGTTCGTGCCACGTAGGCCCGAGTGTTGCGATGTGTTCAAGTGCGGTGCTGTAAGCGTCGAGTGCGACTTTCTCACTTACTGCGTACATGATGCGTTTGGCAATGTAGAGCCCGACTTGGCGTACGATGTACGCGGCTAGTATGGCGCTGAGGTACCACCACAGCATGCGTACCGACTGGCCGCGCTCGTACGTAGTGAGAAAAGTGACCATGGCGGCAGTCGCATATGCCGGCACTAAGTTCGCTACGTCGCCGCATACACGGGCAAAGGTAGCAAGCCAAAAACGACCCCGGTAAGGTCGCACATACGTCGCTATGTCACGTAGAAACTGCGTGTTGCTATAGTTTTGGAGGTCGTCAGCGCTGGAACTCATGGGCTTCATGATAGCACACCCGAATGCATGTGCTTGTAGGTGGGCGTGCTACAATCCTACACATGCATAAGCTGCTTTTTTCGGCGCTCATTTTGTCGCTGCTCCTGAATGTAGGCCTTGCTGCCGCACTTTTTAATAGTGCAGAGGAACCTGAAGTGCCAGAGACGCCTGCTCCGCTCCCCGTAGCAGGAAGCCCCTATCCGGTCCTCCGTGTCATCGATGGCGATACCATTGCGGTTGGTATAGATGGTACGAGCGAGTCGGTGCGGCTCATCGGTATTGATACACCGGAGCTTAACGACCCGGGCGGCCCGCAGTGCTATGCAGAGGAAGCGCTCCGCCACCTTACCGAGCTCACACAGAGCGGTACGGTGCTGCTCGTGCCGGACGAAAGCCAGGGCGCGCGCGACAGGCACGGGCGGCTGCTCGCCTACATCACACGGCCCGACGGCGCGGACCTGGGCGAAGCGATGCTGCGCGATGGGTATGCGCTCGAGTACCAGTACGCTGCGCCCTACGCACGTCAAGCAGCGTACGAGGCAGCGCAGACAGAAGCCATGCAGGCGCGTCGTGGTCTATGGGCGGACGAAGCTTGTAAGTAAGGGGGTACGCCTGGCCTGTCGGCGAGGCGGGTACGCGGGGCTCGCACGCGGGTACGGTACGTGCCATGCGGCTTCGTTACTGCCGGGCTCCGCGTTTCAACAAGAGCGCACGTGTCCGCACAAGCGTCGAGGACGGGTCTCCTGCTTGCCGCGCGGCTTCGTTCCAGTCGAACGCGCCGCGCATGATGCGGCGCTGATCACGTTCATGCGGAGCGAGGGGCGCATTTTGCATACCGAGCTCATCGCCGTAGTAGAGTACGGGCGTGCCGGGCACGTCGAGGAGGCGCGTGAGCGCACCGATGAGCGCGTCTGTGTCTCCCGCAAAGAGCGAGCCGAGACGCACTGAAGTGCCAGGGCCGAAAAAATGCTCGCCGCGGGGGTCTATGAAGCGCAGGGTCTGCTCACGCACATCGGGCGCAAGCGTCTCTATGTGCACGTTGTCGTGGTTGGAGAGGAACGTTGCCCACGCACAGCCACTCGGTGTGTCACGCTCCGCGAGTGCCTCCGTAAGCACGTCCTGTGGTGCGCCTGCCATGAGCGCGTACAGCGCTTCGCGTAACGGGAAGTCATAGACAAGCTGGCACTCATCCCCCGCTCCAAAATACTCTCGCGCGATGTGGCGCGGACGATGCGCCTCTGCTAAGAGCACGATGTCCGGGCTACGTGCGCGTACGTGTGCCCGTAGCCCCCTCAGTATCGCATGTGTTTCTGGTAGATCCATGGACCCCGCCCCTTCACGCTTCACCAAGAAAGGCACGGCGTCGAGGCGAAAGCCATCCACACCGCGCTCTATCCAGAAATCCATGACCGCCTTTATCTCTTCACGTACGGCAGGGTTGTCCCAGTTCAGGTCGGCTTGAGACGGGTAAAACGTGGCGAAGTAAAAGTCGTCCGTCGGCTCGTTGCGCACCCAGTTGCTCGTCTTGGTGTTCGGAAACGCGTTTGCGCAGGCAGCAAGCTCGCGCGCCGTATCGCTCCAGAGAAAGTAGCCGCGTTTGTCGGCGGTGATGCTGCTTTGCGCTTCCTGAAACCATGGGTGTTCGACCGAGACATGATTCAGTACGAGGTCGGTAATGACACGGATGCCGCGCGCATGTGCGGCCTCGGTAAAGCGCACAAAATCGTCCAGGGTGCCGAGCTCCGGCCGCACGCCACGGTAGTCGGACACATCGTACCCGTCGTCCACCATCGGGCTCGGGTAGTGCGGCAGCACGTGCAGCGCGGTGACGCCTAAGTCTGCGAGGTACGGTAGCCGCTCGCAGAGCCCTCCGAACGTACCCGCGAATTTGTCCACATAGAGCTCGTATATGATGGCATGTTGCCACCACTCTCGCTCGCTCGTATCAGTGCTCGCGATTGACATGCAGTAATATTTTATTCACCCGCCCCGTGCTCTAATCTATAAACTCTAATCTGCGTGCCCATCCCATTACCGCATTTCCCACAGTTCGCGCCTGAACGCCTCCGCGATGCGGTCTATTTCGCCGCCAATCTCCGCATCGGAAAGCGTACGGTCTGGTGCCTGGAACACGAGGTGGAATGCGTAGGAGGTGCGGCCGTTCTTCGTAAATTCGTCAAAAAGGTCTGCGCGCATCAGTAAATCTGTCGCTTCTGTAACAATGCGTGCGCGTACTTCATCAGCAGGCACGGCGAGCGGCACCCACACCGCCACATCGCGCAGCACAAATGGGTAGTTGGACCACGCCTTGTAACGTGCTTTTGGGTTCCAGGGAAGTTCTACGGGCGGGAGCACAGGCTCCGGCAGGAGCTCAAATACAGCACCTATGTCGGTTTCGAACACACCAAGGGCTTCCGCACCCGGCAGTTCCGCCATGCCAAGCGCTGCCGCGAGTGCGGCAATATCCTCCCGCAGAGTTTGCGCGTCTTCTTTTGGACGCGCACCGCGCACCCCCATACACACCGCGAGGTCTTCGTTCGCCGCTCGAAACACAGGTCCGAGCTCGAAGATCTTCACTGCTTCAAGGCCAAGGACTGGTGCGGTGTACATGTTCTTTGCAAGGGCTTCAGCCACTCCGTCACGCAGGTTCATGCGCATGTATGCCTTGTCGGCCGCGAGCGGATTTACCAGTGCCACTTCACCTTGCGAACGCAAGGTGTACGTATACACCTCAGAGTAGCCACGCGCTGCCAGCGTGGTGCGCACAAGATCACCGTAGTACTGGGTCTTGGACACGGGTGGCCGTGCCATGCGAGGCGGTAGTACGCCCGCAAGGTTGTTGTAGCCATGAATGCGCCCCACCTCTTCGATAAGGTCGGCGGGTATGTTGAGGTCGGTGCGTTCCCATGGCGGCGTCACGGTGAACACATCGTGTTCGTCGCGCGAGAAATCGAACTCAAAACGTACAAGAATACGCTCGATATCCTCATTGGAGAGGTTGGTACCGAGCAGTGCATTTATGTCTGTGCGGGACGCACGCACCGGCGCACGTGCGGGCGGCTCCGTGAATACATCGGTCACACCTACCAGCGCGCCCCCTGCTATGTCACGGATCAGCTCCGCCACATCGCGCAGTGCGAACGCCGGCAACAGTGGCGAGGGTTCATTCTGAAAGCGCAGGGATGAGTCGGTGGCGAGGCGCAGCGCACGGGACGTTTTGCGTACGGAGACGTAGTGGAAGTTGGCTGCCTCAAGGACGATGTCCGTGGTGTCCGTGGTGACCTCGGCATCTTTGCCGCCCTTTATGCCCGCGAGCGCGAGCGACACATCGCGGACCTTGTCGGCTATCACAAGGTGCAGAGGTGTAAGCGTGTACGCCTCACCGGTCAGTGACACAAAAGACTCGCCCTCATACGCGGCACGCACCGCAATGTGCCGTGCACCATCGGGCGAAGCGCCCAGCTTGTCGAAGTCAAACGCGTGGAGCGGCTGGCCAATGTTCCACATGACGTAGTTGGTGGCATCCACTACGTTGTTGATGCTTTTTTGCCCCACCGCAGCAAGCGCTTCCACAAGCCAGGCTGGCGAAGGGCCGACCGTGACACCGCGCACAAGCGCACCCATGTAGCGAGGGCAGAGCGTGCTGTCTTCCACATCGACGCGCACAAGGTCGGTCTTCTCCCACGCGGGCAAGGGAGACGCGAGCGGGTCTTCGGCAAGCGGCATATCAAGCAGCACGGAAAGCTCACGTGCAATACCGCGGTGCGACAGGCAATCGCTGGAGCGGTTTGCCAGTATGTCTATGTCGAGTACATCATCGTCCCCTACCCGCTCACAGCCTTCGACCTCAAACGAGTGGAATGTAAAAAGCCGTACCAGCTCATCCGCAGGCGGAAGCGGATCGGAGAAGTATTTTTGGAGCCAATTTCGTGAAATATGCATACTTTTGATTAAGACTAGAAACAAAATACAAGAGACAAGAAATTAAGACGAAGCCGTTCGCAGGGTGCGAACACTTGCACAAAGGATATTACGCAGATGCTGCGTCTCGCCCGCGAGTCGTTGTACTTTCTCCACATCTGAAGAAGTGCAGCGCGCTAGTACTTCGAGCCAGTATAACGTCTCGTTTGACGATTTGAATGCAATTGAGAAGAAATTTGCGAAGTCTTTCTTAGTAGGTGCGCCGTGCGCTTCCCGTACGTTAGCACCAATCGAACCTGTGCTGCGAATGAGTTGGTCGAGTATGGGCCAAAGCGATGGGTCTTTTCGCAACTTTCTACTCAAGAGTACCACCTGAACGGTGAGGTCTATGCTTCGTGCGGCAAAATCCAGGGCGTTGCCTTTTTGTTTGGTTTCCAAATTCATCTTTTGTTTCATTTCCGTATGCATCTCTTGTCTTTGTTCTTTCGTCTCTTGTCTATGTTCTATAATTTTTCGAATTGATTGACGAACCTTAAATCGCCCGTATGAAAGTGGCGAACATCGTCCACCTCTGCGGCGACCGCTATAAGCCTTTCAAGTCCTACTCCAAAGGCAAAGCCCGTGTACTTTTCCGGGTCTATACCACCCGCTCTGAGGACATTCGGGTGCACCATGCCCGCACCCATTATCTCGACCCATTTGTCCGTGCCGTCCTTTTTACGGAAAAGCATGTCCACCTCCACACCCGGCTCCACGAAGGGAAAGTAGCCGGGGCGGAAGCGTACGGTGATGTCGCGTTCGTAAAATTTGCTGAAGAAATGCTCAAGCGTGCCCTTGAGGTGCGCTAGCGATACGCCCTCATCTATGTAGAGTCCTTCAAACTGGAAGAATTGCGCCTCGTGCGTGGCATCGGTAGCCTCCGCCCGAAAGACGCGGCCGGGCGCAATGATACGTATAGGCGGCGCATGCTTCTCCATGTAGCGTACCTGCACGGGGCTTGTGTGCGTGCGCAGCACCGTCTCGGCTTGGCCCTTCACCCAGAATGTGTCCTGCATGTCGCGTGCAGGATGGTCGCGCGGCACGTTCAGTGCATCAAAGTTGTAATACTCGCTTTCGATAAGAGGCCCCTCGGCGAGCTCAAATCCAAGCTCATAGAAGATGGCGTTGATGCGGGATATGGCCAGTGAGATGGGGTGGAGGGACATGCGGACGAGTTGTGAGTTAAGAGTTTTGAGTTTAGAGAAGCGAGTAGCGGGTAGCAAGTAGAAGGTAGAAAGTAGAAAGGGCCGGCGAATCACTTCCGCACACCTCCTGACGAGTTAAGCAGTCGTTCGTCCTTGCGAGCCGCAGCGAAGCAATCCAGGATCGTGACACACACGCGCACAAGGACTCTGGTTTGCTTCGCTGCGGCTCGCAAGGACGACCCAAAGGTACAGATACATGGTATGCATTACACGTACGGTAGCTACAAGTATAGAGAATATGGGTGCAAAAAGAAAGGAATGAGACGCAAGTTGACTCTAAGAAGAGACTGTGCTATAATACATAAATGAATTGTTCTTCACAGTTAGAGGAGTAAAGCATGACCTCAGTGTCTGCTCTGGCGTACATCTGCGCCCTGCTTTTTGTCGTCTGCGTCGCCACGATTCGAGGCTACTCGCGACCAAAGAACTCGAAGCAGCGCAAAAACTGTTTTACCCTTGCAATCGCGATCGCGGCGGTGGCGGTGGGCTGGTTCGCCTTGATTGTCCTTGGCTGAGGAGCGTGTGGGTGGACGTAGACCTTTGCCTCGCCGTGCTGACGTGGCTCATCGGGTTCGTCGGTATCTGTGGCTTCGGCCTGTGGTGGATCATGCGTGAGGAAACTCGCGTGACCGCCCTGCTCGGTCTTATCGCCAGTATGCTGGTTGCGGCCGGCGGCATCTGGCGTGTGCTACAACTGTGGCCGGTATAAGGAGGATGTGTAATGAGCTACCTGATTCTGTATGTGGTCGCGGTGCTTTTGGGTGCCGTTGGGGTGTGTAGCATAATCCGCGCCCGCGATGCCGCGTCTGAGTTTACCGGACTCCAGTACTTTTTCGTCGGCATCATTGTCTGTGCCTTAGCGCTAGTGTTTTTCGGACTAGCTATATTTAGCAGCTGAGCGCACTATCACCCCGCGGCTTGGTCCCTGACCAGCCGCGGGTTTCTTCTTTTGTAAACATCCCTAGTCTCTTTTCTTTTGTCTCTTGTCTTTTCTCTCGTCCTACAGTCTCGTCTCGTAGTAGTCCTTTCCGTCAAACACAATGATACTGTCTCCGTCCAGTCGGAACGTTAACCCCTGCCCCACACGTATAGGCTGAATGTTGCGCGTGCTGCGCTCATCAAGCTCCACCGCGTATATACCGCGCGAACTACCCAACACAACAATATCGTTTCTGTTCGGGAAAAATTCGTAGCGCAGTATCGGCTCTTCCCAGTCTATGATGAGGTACCTTGCGCACTTTTCTTCGCAAAACCAGAAAGGAGGCTGATCGCCCGGGCGTACCCATGTAGCGTACACGTCTCCGTCGCGGAGCCACGCAGCCACGCCCTCACGCTCGCGTACCATTTCTTCGTCAGCGAAGCCGGTGGACGAAGCTATAAGTGCAAGCCACGTTGGAAATTTCACCTCAAGCGTGCTTGTGGTCGTAGCCACGAGTTTGCCTTTGATGAGAATAGTGGTCGTCGTGGCGACCTCCACCGCAAACTGATCCCTTGCTTCCGCAAAGTATTCGGCGAGCTCCTCATACTCGGGGTTTTTGACCGTGGTGGTAGCTGTGCCGGTTGCCGTACGTACCGGCATCAGCGTGGTGCGCGTGGTGGTGCTCCACACGTACACCATAGGCAGCATCATGACACGTGCTTCCGTCACGAGATTGGGCTGCACCAAGAGCTCCTTTGACCAGCTGTGATAGCCTTCGCGCTCTATCCATAAGCCGTATCGTTTGTTCGGCTCAAGGTCTTGGATGAAGGTGTTGCGCAGGAACGGGCCGTTGCGTTCCACAAACTCGCCATCAAGGAAGACATCGGTATTTGGCATGTCTGAGTGCACATAAACACCACCCGTAGCGATGAGGCTCAGTGCATCGTCGAGGCGATAGCCCTTCGAGTAGCCTATGAGTATAGGTGTGCCCACTACAAAAATGATGCCGAAGAGTATCAGCACAGCCAAGCGGAGTTTGTGTGAGAGAGGGTTCATAGATAGGGAGGGACGAGTGGGCGAGGCGCGAGTGCCGAGTACCGACTACCGACAACGCGGCTCAGTACTCGCCTACTCGTTACTCGTTACTCGTCTGTGCTTCGGCGTGACCCAAAATGCGCCGAAGTACTTGCCGAACATGAGTCGTGTCTGCGCGTGAAGCCCCGGCAACGCCCCGAAAATGATGATGGTAAACGGCACAAGAAGCCACTGTAGGGTCGCGACAAGGTAATGGTAGCGTGACCGCCTACGCATGTGCAGAGGCAGCTGTGGCATAAGTGAGAACGATATAACAGCCGCAAGCACAAGCCCGAGCATTGCCACTATCATGAGATTGCGCGTCACGTACGGAAGATTGTACGACAGCACCGTGTTGCGGAACGCGTCACCACCCAGCCAGAGCGGCAGCCAGCCCAAGAGGAGAATTATGAGCGGGCTTGTGGCGAGCGACCAAAAACCCTCCAGCTGGACTATGGTGTGATGTACCTTCTTGCGTAAACTGATCTGCTTGTTTTTCACAAAGCCGAACAGCATGTACGGTATGTTTTCACTTCCCCACATCCATCTGAGGTGCTGCTTGTATATGTTCACAAGGGTTTGCCAGAGTGTGGGTGCAAGATTCGCGTCCATCGACACCGGATAGCTTATCGGCACCGCGCGATATTTGCCGTCGTTGCCGAGGTAGAGGTTCCAGAATATGCGGCTATCGTCGCTTATCATGTTCTTTTGCCAATAGCCAACCTCGTACAGCGCCTTGAACGAGACCGCGTGTGAGCTGAAGGTGGTGAGCTTCTCCGGTCGTTCCTGTTGTATCATTTGCCAAAACGTACTGGAAAACGCGGCTACGCGCGACACCGCGGGCGCATCCCATATGTTGTTGTTGTAGAGCGGTACGGGCTGGAAAGAAGCATGGTGCCTGTCTTCCGTGGTGAGGAAATACCACGAGAGGCACAGGAAATATTGCGGCAGGATCACGGTGTCGATATCAAAGGCGGAAACCACAACGTCTTCGTACGGTATCGTGTGCGGGTCGAGAACCCTCATGCGTGCTTGCTCGGCCGCGTACGTGATGTTCGGTCCTTTACCTCGTATCTCACCGGGTAGCCTGTCAGGGTGAACGGTGACAATGAAATGACCGAATATGCCCGCGTACTTCTCCTCCATATGCTTCGCGATCTCGAGCGCTTCAGCCCCGGCGCGCTCTTCCGCAGCGAGTACAAGTATGATGCGGCGCTTGTCATAGTCTGCTGCCGCGATGGCACCGAGCGCATGGTCCACTATTTCGAGCGGCTCCTTGTAGTACGGCATGATGACCATGTGGTACACGTGCTCGTACCTCAGGGTGGCTATTCGTGCGCGCCAGTCGGCCTGCATGTTGTGTCGGAGCCGCTTCCAGCTGTGCCGCTGGTGCATGCCCAGGTAAAACGTCTTGAGAAGCCAGTATAGGTCGAATGCGATAATGAAGTATGCCGCCGCCGTAGGTGCCGAGACGGAGAGTATGACGACCAGCAGCAATGTCCCCCAAGAAAGCACGCCCGGCACCATTTCAAACGCGCGGTAAAGCATCCGGTCTTTGCCGGTGAGATCACGCGCATGAGCAACGTGGAAGTATTTAGTTTCGCGGTAGCCGGAGAGCATGATTTATCGTTCGCGAACAGTTTTAACAACACGAGTTTCGCTTCTGAGACAAGAAACAAGAAACAAGAAACAAAAGACAAAAAATCAACACGTCCGCCCTGCCTTTTGTGTTTCTTGTTTTCATGTCTCTTGTCTCTATTGAGCCACCTGTCGGGCTCGAACCGACGACCTACGGTTTACAAAACCGTTGCTCTACCAACTGAGCTAAGGTGGCATCTCTACCGTCTACCATACACTATCCGTACAAAGTCCTCACCACCGTCTCTACCAAAGCCGACGCTCTGGTCGGCTCCCCGACCCCGCATCGCATGCGGGCGTCGGGGCTGAGCTAAGGTGGCATCTCTACCGTCTACCATACACTATCCGTACAAAGTCCTC
>CAYWMQ010000006.1:31760-45571 GCA_964459635.1 uncultured Candidatus Saccharibacteria bacterium
AGCCGACGCTCTGGTCGGCTCCCCGACCCCGCATCGCATGCGGGCGTCGGGGCTGCTTGCCCGCCCGAAGCCTTGCATTACCCTTCCGTAGTGCTGTGCGAAGGAGGGGCGAAGGCGGGAGCTAAGGTGGCACTACTTTATATGGTCACACGCAATACCAACTTCAGGTAACTGTTCGGGTCGTCATTGCGAGCCGCAGCGAAGCAATCTAGATCTAGCTTGCTTCGCTGCGGCTCGCAAATACGAACATGCCAAAAGGTTACGTATAGATGATATAACGTGCGATGTACAGCTCCCGCAGCACCTCATTCAGTGTACCAAATGCTACTCCATGCGCTCGTCCGTACTGTGCGTATCTTCTCCCAGCATGCGCGTGAGCACGGGCGTGCCCTCACGCTGCGGCCGTGCGCGACGCAAGCCGCGGAAAAAGCGGGTCAAACGTTGAAGCCTGCCTTCCACGTACCGTACCCCGATGAGTGCCAGGTACGTAACAATGTGCAGTGACTTGAGGATAACCTCGCGGCGAAATTCATCCGCCCTGCTTCTTACACCTGTTTCAAACGACGCTATGCCTGCAAGCAGCGCATCGTCCGCTCGCTCTCGCAGTCTGACATACATGCGTGCGCCGCCCGCATGCTCAAGCGCTTTGAGCACCGCCACAAAGGCGAGCACGATGCCGGAAGCTATGAATGCGTAGAACATGAAGCAGCCGAGTGACGTACGCCCTACCCGGACACGGAAAAGCGCTTGCACTCAGACACCTCAATGCGCTCGCCAAACTTTTGAACACCCGCCTCCACGAGGTCTCGAATGGTCTTCGACGGGTCTTTGATGAACTCCTGCTCCATGAGCACCTTTTCCTTGAGATAGCTGTTTAGTTTGCCTTCTACGATACCGGCACGCATATTTTCAGGCTTGTCCTTCGCCTCTTCCTCAAAGAGCTCTCGCGCCTTCGCTATGTCCGTTTCAGCGACCTGCTCACGAGAAATGAACTCGGGCGCGGCTGCGGTGGCGTGCATCGCGATATCGTACGCGAGTGCCACAAACTCTTCGTTCTTTGCCACGAAGTCTGTCTCGCACGAAAGTACGACAGTGGCCCCCACGGTCTTGCTGGCGTGCACGTACGACTGCACAACACCCGCACCGAGTGCACGGTCAGACTTTTTTTGCGCGGCGGCACTGGACTTCTTGCGCAGCACGATGAGCGCCTTTTCCATATCGCCACCCGTTTCTTCAAGCGCGCGCTTGCAATCCATGACGGAAAGGCCCGTGCGCTCGCGCAGGCGTTTTATTTCTTCAGGAGTTACCGACATACACGTACGTTGAAAACAAACTTGTAAACGAGCCGGCTTGCGCGCTTTAGCGCGCAGGAGCTTCGGATGAGGTCATGGGTGCGCGCTCACGACCCTCGCGGTATGCGCGCGACACCTCATGTACAAAATACGCTATGGAGCGAGGCGCGCTATCGTTGGCGGGTATCACGTAGTCGGCCACAGATAGGTCGCAGTCGCTCGATGCGAGTGCGATGACAGGGATACGCTTCGCCCGGGCCTCCTTCACCGCTATAAACTCCTTTTTCGGGTCCACGACAAATACGGCATCGGGAAGGCGCTCTCCGAGCGCAGAAAGGCCGCCGTACATGGTCTCAAGCTTGTCTATCTCACGGTCGATGTGTAGCCGCTCCAGCTTGGTGTACTTCGCGAGCGCTCCGCTCTCCCGCTGCTCGCGCAAGTCACGCAGACGGGCAATGCGCTTCTTTATTTCTTCGTGGTTCGTGAGCGTGCCTCCGATCCAGCGCCCGATAACAAAAGGACAGTCAGCGGCGTTCGCGGCTTCGCGTACAGGCTTATGGCTTTCTGGCTTACCTCCCACGAAAATAAGGGTCTTTCGTTCCTCGCCGAGCGTGCGTACAAACTCAAGGGCATTTTCAAGGGCCGGCGCGGTTTTTTCAAGGTCGAAAATGTCCACTCGCTGTTTGGTGCCAAAAAGGAACGGCGTAGCCGAAGGGTGACGGCGGCTCTTCGCGTACCCGTAATGAGCGCCCGCTTCAAAAAGGCGGTCTATGGCTTCGTTTGGAGCTGTGGCGTTGTTTGTCATAATGGTAGGAGTGTACCAGATGTCTGTTTGGTTGGCAAATGGAGCTCTGGGGTCACGAGGGATATTTGGGATTATGAGATTGAAGGATATTTCTTGCGAACCGCCCGCACTTTTTGCCCATTTCCGCCAATGATGAATATCGTCTACCTGATCCTCATTCTTCGCCTTCCGTGGCTTTCTCCATGGCATCCAGTATCGGCCCGATGGCACCCGCCAGTATCCCCTCTATGTTGTGCCACGACTCCTTGATCCGGTGGTCGGTGACGCGGTCTTGAAGCACGTTGTAGGTGCGGATCTTTTCGGAGCGGTCGCCCGTGCCTATCTGGTCTTTGCGTTCCGAACTGTACTTCTTGGCTTCTTCCTCCTCTTGGAGCGCCTCAAGCTTCGCGGTAAGTATCTGGAGCGCCTTCTCTCTGTTCGCATTTTGGCTGCGCTCTGAGGTCGAGCGGACGTCTATGCCCGTGGGCTTGTGGATGAGGCGCACCGCTGTTTCCACCTTGTTCACGTTCTGCCCTCCGGCCCCGCCGCTTCGTGAGAATTCCATGTCAAGATCCGTCGGGTTTATCTCCAGCTTCGTTTTCTTGCGTATGGGCAGTATTGCCACAGATGCCGTAGAGGTGTGGATGCGCCCCTGCTTTTCCGTAGCGGGAATACGCTGCACGCGGTGCACGCCGGTCTCAAAGCGCAGCCTTCGGTACACGTCTCGCCCCCGAAACTCAAACGCTGCTTCGCGAAACCCGCCAAGCTCACTCTCGCTCTCATACAGTGTTCGTGTATTCCACCCTTGGGTCTCCGCGTACGCGCGGTACATGTTGGCAAGGTCCGCCGCAAAGAGTGCCGCTTCTTCGCCGCCCGCGCCCGCACGCACCTCAAGTACTATTTCGTTGGGAAAGCGCTCCTCCTCTTCCTCGCCTTTCACTATTTCTGCCATTTGCGCAAGGAGTGCGTCTTGCTGTGCCTGAATATCGGCAAGCTCGCTTTGTGCAAGCTCTCGCATATCTGGGTCCGCTGCGAGCGCGTCAAGATCCGCCCGCGTACTCTCAAGCCGCTCGTGTTCGCTCGCAAGAAAGGCGGTTTTCGGGTTTTGCTTGTATTCGGTGAGATCCATGGTTCTAATAAAACACAAAAAAATTGAAACTTAAAAACAAAAAATGGCGGTTACTGTTCGTTACTATAAGGTGTCCTTGTGTCTTGATGTTTTTGAGTTCTTAGTGTTTACGCAATTGTATACCAAAAACCGCCCAGCGGACGGCCTTTGCTGCGTGTAGCTCACTACTTCTTGGACGCTGCCAATCGCTTCTTGAACTTCTCGACACGGCCGGCGGTGTCTACCACGGTCTCCTTGCCCGTGTAAAAGGGATGGGACTGACTTGAAATTTCAACTGTGTAGAGCGGGTACTCTTTGCCGTCCGTCCACTGCCCTGTGGCTTTTGTGGCCACGGTGGAGCCGAGCAAAAAACGTGCCCCGCTTGTGGAATCTTCAAATATGACGGGGCGGTAGCCCTTGGGATGAATATCTTTCTTCATGTGGCGAGAGTATACAAGAATATGCGAAATGCTGCAAGCGCTGAAAATGGTGAAAGCGCATCCATCAAGTGTATTGACAGTAACAGATACAAAAGGTATAATTACTCTAAGTTCACTTTTTGAGTTCCTTCAATGAGAAAAGCAGTGTTCGAGAAACGGTTCGCGAAAATTGTTGAAAGGTTCAGGGAAGAGTTCTCCAATCCTCAGCTTAAGGACTTGAGAGACAGCCTTAGGGCCGCGATACATGCTTCAGAATGTGGCCTGCCAGACAGTCCGATCTTCAACTGGCCTTTTCAGCTGGCACCGTCTACTTCCATCGACGGCTATACACCGGCAGTTCGACTTGGTATTTGGTTTGGACCGGCGATTTGCTTCAGAGCGCCGATGGTTCTGCAGATGGGATGCGCCCCTGCTGAGGTAGGGGCGGCGATACTGTTCGCAGCCGATAATCCAGACGAACTAGGATTGGCAACCGAAATGGCGTGGAAAAGCTACCCGCTCTATACACGATTGTTCAAGCGTCTCTGAAACTTGGCCGCGCATCCCTCTCACTATTACGAGAAGAGGGATGCGCGGCTCTCATTTTACGTGCACACGTACCGCACACATACTCATGCAGTAACGCAAGGTCCATGCTCACCCCACCACACCGTTCCTGCGAGCCCTACATCAGTCGGTGCGGGGCGAAGCAAACCATAGTTTTCGTTATGTATACGCGGCCTACGCTGGATTGCCGCGTCGCTCCACTTCGTTGCGCTCCTCGCAATGACGCCGGGTTTGTGGCTTTTTGGAAAAGCGAGATACCTTACATCACACGAACTTGAAAACGTGGAAATGTGCGTTCTAAGCAGGGGCGCGTGTTCTGTTTTCACGTTTTCCTGTTCCTCCGTTTTCGTTTCTTATTGGCTCAGCCTCTTAAGTGCGTCTATCTGCGTCTGGAAGTACGTGGCATGCTCCATCACCCCGTCCCCGTAAAAGGCATACGCGGGATTCGACCAGTTGCCTCCCGCAAAGTACCGCAGAGCCGCCTTTCGTTCGGCAGCCGGGTCGCCGCCAGAGGCACCAAGCTCGCTCATATATAGTGCGGTCGCAAGGAAGGCATCTTGGTTGTCCCAGGGGTTTGAGGGTGAGCTTTTGCCGCGAAGTACGCGCAAGCGGTCGCTGCCGGCCTCATACCGCCACGGGCCCGCCCAAAACGCTTCCGTAGACATACCGCTTTGGTTGCTGCAGGTGCCCGTGTTTGCATTCACGTACCCGCCGTAGCATGCCCAAGTGGAAGGGATGAACTGTGCCGGTCCCATTGCACCGCCCCAGCCGTACCCCGGTGCCTTTGACACCGGCATTCTGTTCGGGTCCATGCCGAGCGCTGAGGTGATGGCCTGAAAGACGGGCCTGTCTCGTGTGGGGTGCATGTCTTCCGACCATGTGCCATTGCCCAAAAACTCACCGAGTCGCGTCTCCTGCTTCAGTACGCCCAGAATGAACGCCGAACGTACGCCCGTCTTGGTGCTCGCAAAGTTGGCAAACTCGATAGCGTCTCCCAGGTTGATAGCGGCGCTACCCCTGAGCTCGAAAAGTTCCGCGCGTATCTGTGCGGCACTGCGCTCCGTGCTCTTGAGCATCGCCTGGTAGCGGCTCTCCTCACCTTTGGTGTTCTTCAGTATGGTGCTCTGGTGCGCTTCTTGCTGGTCCAGTTTCTGCTTTTGGAGCGCCTGAAGCGTTTTCATTTCTATTTCCGACATTTGTTTTTGCACCAGTGATCCCTTCACCTCGCTGTTCTTGTTGCGCAGGTTCTCTATCTCATCATGAGATATCTTTAGCGCCTCTTTGAGTGCCCGCATATCGTCCACCTCGGCAAAAAACTCCGAGAAGCTTTTGTTGGAAAGTACAAGCTCCACGAGCGAGCGTTCGTCTGCCTCGGCTGTCTTGCGTACAAGCTCTGAGAGCGACTCACGCTCGCGTTCAAGCTTTTCGGAAAGCTCCAGTATGGTGACCTCTGTATCAAATATCTCGTCCTCAAGCTTCGCTATGACAAGTTCGCGTGCTTGTATACCTATGCGCGCTTTCTTTATCTCAGCTTCAATGATCTTTAGGTCACGCTCCAGGGATACGCGCTCTCCCTGTTTGCTTTGGAGTAGTCGTTGCTGCTCCTCCATAAGCTGCTCAAGGTGCGCGAGCTGCGCCTCGAGCTCTGCGCGTCTCTTGGCTATGGTTTCACTCGTGGAATCTTGTGCGTAGCTTGTACCTGCGAGGACTGTGCCGAGAAGCGCCAGGAGCAATATGCTCGCACCAGCACAACACAGACGCGTGTACAGAGTCCTGCGCGGTGTCATATTCATACAGTACTACACAGTATACAACATCCGTTGCGCGCGTGGAGCCCGACACTGGTGCTTCACTGCGTTTTCATGGAAACAGGCATACACTGTGCGCATGTTAGGCGGCCAAGCCGCGTTAGCTGATACCCATGGATACAAACACGATGCGTACGACAGGGGCGCTACTCCATGCACTGATACCCGGCCGCCGTGACGCGGCTGCTTTATTGCTCGCCTTCGTGATTATTGTTGCGGGCGGCAAGCTCGGCCAATGGCTCTATTTTGCGCATGCGATATCGCCCGCTGTTATCTGGCCGCCTGTCGGCATAGCCATGGCCGCTGTGTATTTGGGGGGATTCAGGTTTACGATTGCGGTTGCAGCCGCTCACACCGTGCTCATCATTTCTCAGCCTCAGCCAATCGTACTGAATGTTGTGTACGGCCTCACCGTGGTCCTCTCGTATACTGCTCAAGCTGCGCTTGGGGGGTGGCTGCTCAGACGTCTCTCCTTCAACTGGCTAATGCAGCGCGTGCATGACGTGTTCGTGCTTCTCGGCGTAGCAGTGCTGATACCGATACTATCGCCCACTCTCATTGTACTCGCGAGGCTCTATGCCGACATGGCCACTCCGTCGCCGCTTTCGTACTGGGCAACCATTTGGGCGGGCGGTGTATTCAGCGTCCTTACGCTTACACCGCTTATGATAGTGGCTTGGCGCTCGTTACGCCGAGACGGTCTGCAAGCGGTACGTCTTCCACGCGATATGTCGCTCGCGTTTGCGGTACTCGCTATCCTCGGATACCTGCTCTTTTGGATGTCTTGGTCACGGTCGGGGACGTTCGTACTTATGTACGCATACCTAAGCGCGCTCTTCTTTATAGGTTTGCGTTTCGGTGCGAGGGCAATCGTCTCCGCGCTTTCTCTCACCGCCGCGGCAGCGGTATCCGGCGCATTCGTACTCCACCGCACTGATGGCTTGCTCCCTGCACAGCTTTTCACCGCAGAGCTTGTGATACTCTTGCTTGCCCCCGTCTTTTTTATTGTAGCTGCGCTCGTGGAGGAGCGGCGTATTGCGCTTGAGGCGCTGCGTGCACGCACCAAGCGCCTTGAGCAATCTCTTGCCGAGCTTGCGCGTGCGGATGAGCTAAAGAATGAGTTCATTGCCATCTTGGCACATGAGCTGCGCAACCCTCTGGCACCCGTCCTCTCGACTGTGGAGCTATTGGAGCTTCGAGCCCCGGATGCGGATTTTGCGCATCACTTGGCTCGTGTGAAAGAGCAGGCGTACATGATGAGACATTTACTTGACGACCTGCTCGACGTTGCGCGTATCACGCAGCACAAGTTTGTGCTTAAAAAGAAGATCACGCACGTGTCAGTGCTGCTCGCAAACGCTCGAGCGGCTGTTGAAATCTTTGTGGCGAGCGCCGGCCATTCCTTGCACGTTGAGGACAACACCGGCGACGTTCGTATACTGGCTGATCCTGTACGACTTGAACAAGTGCTCATCAACCTGTTGAACAACGCGGCAAAGTACACGTCACGTGGCGGACACATCACGCTGGCGGCGGCACTTGACGGAGACGCGCTGGTGCTCCGGGTACGTGACGACGGCATCGGGCTCACTAAAGAGCAAACCACGAGCATATTTAAGCCGTTCCGCCAGGCGCAAGACTCACCACGCGTCGGTACGGGCTTGGGTATCGGACTTTGGCTCGCCCGTATGCTTGTTGAAGAACATGGCGGCACCCTCACTGCGGCGAGCGAGGGTCGCGGCAAGGGGAGCACCTTTACGGTCCGTTTACCCGGCGTTGTGCAAAGCATCCATGCCGCAAGTCACGCGGGGCACCCTGAGTCGCAAGAACAACTCAATGAGGAGCTGCGCCGTGAGGACCGGATGAGCGTACGCGCGAAGCGTGTGCTTGTGGTAGATGACAATGTGCCGGCTGCGCGCAGCCTCGCAACACTCCTTGAGTTCCGTGGTTTTACCGTGGAGATGTGCCACAACGGTACATCCGCGCAGCGGGCTGTGGAGCTTTTTGAGCCCGATGCGGTTCTTCTTGATATCGGCTTGCCGGATGTGAGTGGCTTTGAAGTGGTAGCCGCGTTGAAGCGACGATGGCCGCGTCTGCCCGTGGTCGCGCTCAGTGGGTACGGACAGAACGCGGATGTAGAAAAGGGTCGGCGCGCCGGCTTTAGCGAACATTTGGTAAAACCGGTAGCGAGCGCAGACGTGGAACGTGCCTTGACACGAGTGCTCGCTCGCGACTGATGTGTACCGCTCAAAACAACAAGCGCCCTATGAGGGCACTCGTCGCCTCTCGCCGATCTGGTCCTAAAAGATAAGGTTGAGCAAGAAGAGGAGAACGACCGCGCCCACCACAGCCCAGATAAAGGCCCAAATGGTGCTCGGTCGGTCCGCTCCCGGTTTCCCGGCTTTCACGCCTACAATATCGGCTATCCATCCGCCGAGGAAGGCGCCAATGATACCGACAATGATGTTGCCAAGTATGCCCTGGCCGCCGTCCGTGCCAACGATAAGCGAGGCAACCCAGCCGGCGATGCCGCCGAAGACAACCCACATGAGGATGTTAACGAGGTTCATGGTGTATGTGTGAATGAGTAAAAGTGCACGCAGTGTGTGCGCCATCGGTGCGCTACTGTGTCGAGGTGGCTCTGGTGTCTGTGGCGTTATCAAGCCGCCCTGGCACTACGTTGGGGGTTTGCGTACGCACCTCTGACTCAAGCTCGCGGTACTCTTGTCGCATCTCATCGCGGGCCTCATCAACACGCGACTGTATGACCTGCTCAATGTCTGCGCCGGGTGCGCGGTTGAATGCAGTCCATGCGAGAAGGAGTGCTACCGCCGCCACCACGAGTGCGATCCAGCCCACAATCTCTCCTTTTTCTTCTGCGCGATGCGTTCGCCCCTCGCGTGTGTCGTATGAGGGCGCGCCTATGCGTTCTTTTTGCTGATCCATAAGATACAAATTAGCTGCTTGTAAAGGTATGACCCGCGGCCCGCATGCGCACAAGCGCTACCAAGGTCGCATCCGATATAGTACAGCATAGTCCTGTATGGATGAGTTGCGCATGAACACTCATGAACGCCTGAGCATATGCACGCGCCTTCAGCTGGTGCACGTCACCAACAAAAAACGCCCAAAGGGCGTAGTACATCCACGTACGGCACTCTTACTCTGCAGCCTCGCCTTCCTCTTCCTTGCCCTTCTTTTCCACTTCGACCGCGCTCACGTCCGTAGGCGTCGCAGACTCTTCTGTCTCTTCCTGCGCCTCTTGTACGAGTGCTACGACCTCATCCGCCTCGCTCACGGCCGTCACGCCGGCGGGGAGTGCGATGTCGCGCACGTGGATCTGGTCGTCAAACGTTTTGAGGCCGCTTATGTCCACAACTATTTCGTGCGGCAGGTTCTTCGGGAGCGCTTCCACCGCTATTTCATGCATGACCTTAATGAGCGTACCGCCCAGGTCCTTTTCCGCCGGCGCTACACCTGCGAACACAAGCTCAACGTTCACTTCCACCGCCACGTCGCTGCGTACCGCGTAGAGATCGGCATGTATCGGTGTGCCATACACGGGGTCCACCGCCACTTCCTGTATGAGCACATCCTTTGCTTTGTCTAGGCCGGAAAGCGATACGACCGTAGACTCGCCTGCTTCGGTCCATGCCTTCTCAAGGTCTACAGCCTTCACGGTCACGTGCACAGGCTCCTCACCCGCCCCGTATACCACAGCAGGTACCAAACCCGAAGCGCGCAACTTCTTGCTCGCTTTACTGCCGATCTGGCTTCTTTTCTCGATTGGCAACTGCACTGCTGACATAGTGGAAGCCAGTATACCGCGTTTCAATATCTTGGCAAGTGCTGGTACACTGGATGAGTTACAAGGCCACATAACTATCCGCACGTATGCCCGAATACGACTTTATCGCCATCGGCGACATTACCACAGATGAGTTCATAGAGCTTCGTACGGACCGTGCGGTCGTGAACAAGGACCTTTCCGGGCGCGATGTGCTTTCGATGTACTTCGGCGACAAGATAGAGTTTTTGGGTGCCGTGAATGTGCCCGCTGTCGGTAACAGCGCGAACGCGGCTGTTTCCGCGCATAGGCTGGGCCTCAAGTCGGCCCTCGTGGCCGACGTTGGTGCGGACGAAGGCGGCACCGAGATACTCGACTGGCTCAAGCAGGAGGGGCTCGACACGAGTTTCATAGACGTGCAGGAGGGCAAAGAGACCAACCACCACTACGTGCTGCGCTACGGGCCGGAGCGCACCATCCTCATTAAGCACGAAACGTACGAGTACAAGGTGCCGGAGATGGGCAGCCCGAAGTGGGTGTACTTTTCATCCGTGGGCGAGCACTCGCTTCCCTACCACCACGAGATAGCCGCGTACGTGAAGGCGCACCCGGACACGAAGCTCGCATTTCAGCCGGGTAGTTTCCAGATACAGCTGGGGCACGAGACTCTGCGCGATGTGTACGAGGCGACGACACTCTTTTTCTGCAACAAAGAGGAGGCGCAAACGATACTTGCAACCGATGAAAAGGACATGCCCACCTTGCTACGCAATTTTCGCGAGCTGGGGCCCTCGATGCCGGTGATTACCGACGGCCCGCGCGGCTCGTACGTACTCGACGAGTCCGACACGGCGTGGCACATGCCCATGTACCCGGACCCTGCCCCGCCCGTAGACCGCACCGGTGCGGGCGACGCATTTGCGTCCACCTTCACGGCTCTCCTTGGCGCAGGGCTCTCGGTGCCGGACGCACTCGCGCGCGCGCCTATCAACAGTATGTCTGTGGTGCAGGAAATAGGAGCACAAAAAGGCTTGCTTTCACGCAAAAAAATTGAGGAGTATCTGGCCAAAGCGCCGGAGGAGTATAGGGCGAGGAAAGTATAAACAAAAGAGAAGAGACAAAAGACAAGAGAGCGTCTGGTGGCACAGGGATATGGGGTGGCGGCCGCACCGACGAGGCTTGACTTATGGCCGTATAAGGGTCATAGTTCTTTTTGGTAGCGCACATGATATGCATGAGCGCGTTTATGGCGGCGATACAAATGCCACACTGTTCCACCTGCAAAGGCAGCGGCGTTGACGTTGCGATGCTTCAAATAGATAATATTACGTTTGTGTCCAAAGGAGTTTGCGATACATGCAACGGCACCGGCCAAGGCTCGGCTCCTATGCCTCCCATGCCGCCGCGCGAGGATCTGCTCGATATATGCGCAAAGATTCATAAGATGATGCCCCTGCGACCTGAGTTCGCAGAGCGTGTGAAATCTATTGCCGCGCACGGTTCTGATGAGGAAGTGAACAAAGAGCTTTCCAGGCTACTGAAGCTATTCGGTACACTATTGCAACGGTAGCTCGTTCGACGAACTGTTGCGCTCCCCAGAGTACGCAGCCTGGTACGAGGAAAGCCCGGCTCGCAGAAAAAAAGTTCCTAGCACCAATCGTATAGCACAACCGAAGACCGCCGACACATGTGTCGGCGGTCTATTTGCTACCACGCACCATGGTTACATATCGTTTCGGGTTTACTGTTGTATTCGTGCTCGTGTTTGCTCTACAGGCAGTTGCAACGCTGTTGCTTGCCCGAACGCTTTTTTAAAAAAGCACCGAGTCCTGTTGCGTATAACCTATTGCCGATGTGGTTAGGTAGGCGCGTCTGTGGCCCTTAGCAGTATCCAACTTTACAGCGCAGAGCGATACGCAAAAACCGCACAACTTACAATATAGCTACCATACGGTAGAAATAAGTGTGCGGTATTTTTGCAAGTATAGTTACTTGCGCCATACAGTATGTATCATTTGTACATTTCGTATGGCAGAGTGCGACAGCCTGCCGCTAGTAGATGGTGCTTAGAAAGAGCGTGAGCGCGTTGTCCGCCTCGACGAGAACACATGTTTGGCCCGGGTGTAGCGTCACGGGCAACGTTCGACCTTTGTACTTCAGCGTCACGTCTGCTGCACTCGACGCATACCATGTGTGACCACAGCGATGGCCGCGATGCTGGACTCGTACTTCACCGAAGTATCGTCCCTTGCCCCGGTACCAGCGATAAGGAAGCCACATGTACGGCACTGTTGGCGCTATGGACGCGTAGACGTGTTGACCGTCCAAGTTGTGCAGCGAAACTACCGTGCGTTTATTTCGGAGCGCCCAAGGTGTGTACCAAAGGCCGTTATCCTCGGTCCATGCACAGCGATACCTTGGCATAGATGGACGCGACTGCGCCACGTAGTTCAGAACCAAGTCCTTCAAAGGCTTGTGCAACGACTTACTGTACACCTTACGATTTTTCTTAAAATCGTCTTGCATATCAGCTGAAAGTCGCCATAGCCCAACGCGAGCTTCAGGGCGTTCAATTAGCGTCTTGAATGACGCAATCATCGCCTTGACCCAGACCTGTCGCCTTCGTGCATCCCAGCCGGTACGCCGTGAAGCGAAGAGGTCGCGCGCTTGCTGTAACAGCTCGAAAGTACTGCTTTGACAGGGCATTTTTTCCTCCTAGTCCTGTTGGTTGACGCTGCTATTATGATAGCATAGTATAAGACATACGTCAAGCTCAGCAAGCGACGCCTATACGCCACTTTTTTTCACACGCGCAACAAGCGGCTCTTCCCACCCGAAACAAGTGTCTATACCTTTCAATTTTTCAAACGCAGCCACACATGCGGGGTCTTGCGTGGCGTACTCCTCTAGCACCGACACAATGCCCTCCATACATCCGCCAACGGTGCCGTCAGAATCATCCACGCCACCCGTGCAGAGCTTTTTGTCGAGGCGGAGCAAGAGGTCCACAAGAAGCACTGCTGTTTGGTGCGACACAGGCAAGGCGGACACGAGCGCCGCGAGCCTATTGCTGCCTTCCATGAGCGAGTTCTGATATGTGAACCACGTGCGAGACGGGCCATTGTACGCCTTGATGTACCGGAGCGCCGCGCTGATCTCCGCTTTTACATGCGCGAGCTCGTCTTTGCTAAGCTCGCCCGCTTTCCCGCTCGCCTTGGGTGCACTTGTGTACGCAGTGTCCTCATCGGCGAGAGGCTTCCCGCCCATGACCGCATAGAGTGCTACCGCCACCATGTGCTTGCAGAGCACGTCTTCTTTGCCGAGATAGCCGTTGCAGGAACCCTCATCATACCGGCGCGAGCCCACGTACACCTCGTACACATTGCGCCCGCTACCCTTCACGCGTGCGTGGTACCCGTACTCGTTCTTCTTGCACTGCAAAACCGCACCCGCGCTATACAGACCCACCGCCCGCTCAAACGTGCCACGGTCCGTGGCGAATTTTATTTTGTCGAGTGTGTAGTGGGGCATATGTGCACTCTGCAGCCTTTACTGACTTCTACGTTGAGCATTACAAAACACGGTGCAAAGGTGGGCACTGGTGAGGGACACGCGGGAGTGTGCGGCCATGTACGTAAAAGTGAGCTTCTAAGGCGTATGCGGCCCATTCTAGCACGTGCGAGCTGCGGGGGCACGGACAATGCACAAAATGAAGGGACCGGGTCCCTTCATTTCCTCTAGTTTATTCGCACACTGCATCGGTTACAAAAAGAGCCGCCGCCTTACGAGGTAAGGCGGCGAAGTGCGGTACATGCTTGTCCGGAAGTTACTCGTCGTCGGCTGACCCTTCACCTGCGTCCGATAGAGCGCGCGCTCGGGCACGCCGGTCGCAAATCTGTTCACCCTTGCATTGGCAAATGTAGAGCAGTCCCAATCCTATCAGTCCAGCGCCTAGCGCGTACAGCGTGGGGTGTACAACGACTCCGACCACGCCAATAAGGGCAAGGATGGCCCCGACGACGCATAGGGGTAGCAGCCACTTTGGG
>CAYWMQ010000007.1:0-19122 GCA_964459635.1 uncultured Candidatus Saccharibacteria bacterium
CAGAAGCGGCGCGAACATCGCGAACGCGAGGCGGCGGCGGTGCAGGAAACTGCGCCCGAGCCGGAGCCCGAGATCGAGACCGAAGCGGCGACCGAGGAGGCAACCGACGTCATGTCGATCGAGTACCTCAAGCGTGTCTCGCCCCAGCTGGTGCGGGATCCGACGAGGACCTGGTACTGGACGTTGAGCGCCGTTCGGGGCCATCCGCGCTACCTGCGTGCCGCACCCAGACTTCGCGCAGAGCACGACAAGCGAATCGCTGAGATGCGCAAGCACTACGTGGGTGGGCGGTCCCATCCACAGATCCGCGCCACGGCAGACGGGGCAACCTATCACGTCATGGCGGACGGTACTGCGATTCTGTGCTACACGATGCCGGAGATCGTGGACGCGTTCGACTGCACCGGAGCGTGGCACGTGTCCGGTCCGCTGGTGGACGTCGCCCGCCTCGTCGCAACGCGAGCTGCGCACCTCGCCACACGGCCCCGGTCGGTCGAGGCCTTCCTCGCCGGCAGCGAGGAAGCCGAATGGCTCGGCACGCGGGCTATTCCCGAGCCGATCACCAGTAAGCCCAACCGCGCCGGCGCCTAGCGCACACCTTGACGGGAGCCCTTGCGCTCCCGTCCCCCTTAGAGGAACGAACGCTGCGCGCAAGCGCAGCGCGTATGCGGGGTTCGTATGCGGTACGCGGGACGCCTGCGAGTGCTATACTACTGTAGATGCAGATAGCGCCTGAAACACACCGCGATACCACAAGCACAAGTGGTGGGATTCGTTCCTTCAAGGATTTGGATGCATGGAAACTCGGACATGAGCTCGTGCTAGACGTTTACAAACATACAAAAGCGTTTCCCAAGGATGAGTTTTTTGGACTGACAAACCAGATGCGACGAGCCGCCGTATCCGTGACATCCAATATTGCTGAGGGGTACGGTAGAAACACAGCGAAAGACAAGGCTCATTTCTACGTCATAAGTAAAGGTTCATTGTTGGAGATTCAGAATCAGCTTCAAGTAGCGCATGATTTGGGCTACGTTTCTTCAGAAACATTTGATGCTCTAGACAAGAAGCTCGAGCGCGCGGTACGAGTAACGTATGGACTCATCCGAAGCGCGAGCTGGGCGTAGACCCGCATTCGCATACGGATCCCCCATACGATCCCCGATTTGCGCACATCGAAATGTGCTCAAATCGGGGATGACCGGCTTTGACAACGCGATCGTTCTTTGACATGCGCAGGCCGACCTCCGCGAAGTCGTTAAACTGCGGAAATCATACGTGCAAACAAAACTGCACGGGCGATCCTTTCACCTTTCCAGATGAAGGATTTCGCTCCCGCCTTTGCCTAAGCGCATAGCTTAGCCATCGGCCGTCTCTGCGACCTGACTCCCGATATGGTCGTAGAGGCGTCATCACATTCGGGCTGCTGTGCTGCGGTGTTCTAACGCAGCGCCTAAGACCACTGAACTAGGCGTTCGGGATTCTGTTTGTCCCCTACCCGCTCGCCGAATCCCCCGAGACAAACTACGCCTGTAGTGCATGCAAAGAATTCTCGTTGGACTCGGGTTCGACTCCCGACATCTCCACCACTTCGCAAAATGCCTCTCAACCGGGGCATTTTGCTTCGCGGTGCAAGCACTTGCATCGCGAAGGAAGTGGTGAGACCCCGCGTAGCTCTCCGCAGAGAGCGTAGTGGGGTAGCGGCGGTATAGTTGAGCTATGCAATACGTGTACATACTTAGAAGCGAGAAAGATGACTCAAGGTACATTGGCACAACCAAGAATTTGAAGAATCGTATCGAGGAACACAATAACGGTGACACCAAGTCCAACAAAGCCAAAGCGCCTTATAAACTGATCTGGTACTGTGCCTTTAGCAACAGCACGCGCGCGTACCAATTTGAACGCTACTTGAAATCAAGCTCTGGGTATGCCTTCACCAAAAAACACCTTCTCTAAGCCAGCTCGATCTTCTTGTTGGCGTGCGTGCGGAAGTTGCCCACCCGCAGGTGGGTCCACCTGCGGGTGGAAAAGCCGGAGCGGTGTTCTATCCCCCTTCCTAGGGCACAGAACACGCGAGGCGGGGTCGACCTGCCTGCCGGCAGGCAGGGAGTGCTTAGTGAGCGCAGCAAGCAAAGCTTGCGAGCACACTTAGCAACTCGTGACCGATTCCCGACCTATAACTGCATGCGCAGCATACCAACTGCCTCGCCTGCTGGTAGAAGCGCCGAAGCAGCAGACCCCAGAAGCGTGAAGAGGGATGGGGGCAGTGGAGGCTTGACATATATATTTTTATCTGTATAATATCTACTGGATTGCAACCACCTAACGTCTGAAAGGTCCTTCAATGTCTCGCGATGATCCTCTGATCCATACCGGCATCGGAAAAATCAGTGTTAGCAAAGCTAGGGAATATTTTCGATCGGAACTCGGGCGCACTCCGACCGCCGACAAGCCCCGCGATACAGCGGTACTACTGGGCATGCTGCGTGCGTTCTCCGGCCTGATCAAGAAATTCTCGGCACTTGAGGTGATAGAGAACTTCAACGCCCACCCCCACCTCTTCAACTTCGAAACGGCGAGGACGCTAGTTCGCGAAGCAAGGATGATTGCCTACGCCCCACACGGCGCAGACCCTAGCGAGTGGGTTTGCTTCGGCGACTTAGCGCGCAACGAAATGGGCCAGCAGTGCCAGTACGGGTCGCGGTATATCGATGGCAGTATCGAAGGCTGGCCCTGCCTCGGCACTGGGTTGCGGTTTAGAGGCAGCCCCGAAAACTACCATGCCGTGCGCATGCATGTAGACGACATCCCGGTTTTCATGCAGCGGTACCGCGAATTCTGTGAAGCTCGCTTGCGAGCGTAGCAACTCCACTAGCCCCACGAGAAGCCCCACGGCACTCGCGGGGCTTTTCAGCTTGTACGGTAGAGCTGTACCCATGGTCACTAGCCTCACGCGAACGCCCGTAGGGGCTCATCGCGCCTCAGCTACTTGTGCTCTTTTTCTTTTTGACACGCCCGGTGCAAGCGCATAGAATGGTTGCCGTTCTTTCCCAACCAACGAGGCGACACATGCGCACGATCACGCGTACGCTGGACTACCTGCCCATTGAGGAGCTTCTCGACCTCATCGACGAACCACAGGGCGGCATATGCAAGCGTATACTTTCCGACCATCACGCCCTCTTTGAGAAAGCGCGCGGATCTACACACAACCACCAGACGTGGGACGGTGGGTATATCGACCATGTGACGGACGGCATGAACTTTGCACGGCACCTCTATGCGTTCTTGGCTGCGTTCGGGCGCCCGCTCCCCTTCTCATGCTCGGATGTATTACTCATCTTCTTCGTTCACGACTTGGAAAAGCCTTGGCGCATCCTTGTGGACGAGTGCGGAAATGCAAGCAACAGGCCGGGCCTTGCAACGAAGGACGAGTACGCCGCTTTTCGTGACGCGCTCCTCGTAGAGTATGGCCTTGTACTCACACCGGCGCAGCAAAACGCCTTCACCTACGTGGAGGGCGAGTACCGCGACTACTCAAGCACTCGGCGGGTCATGAACGAGCTTGCGGCGTTTTGCCACATGGTGGATACGTGGAGCGCCCGCGGGTGGTACGCTCACCCCAAAGCCGAAGGTGACGAGTGGACGGCCGCGAAACGCTTCCGCACGACCTGACTCATGGAGTTCGCGTTTCGGCGCGGACTCCTTTTTCAAGTACAGGTTGTGATCTCGCCGTCTCTCACTCACCCCACGACAACCACCCCAGCTTCTGTTACACTCGCCTCAGGAACAACACCGGAGGCAACAGTGTCTGACCCATACGGCAAAGAAGCCGCTCCAGAGGAATCCTTCAACTTCTGCATCGGCCACCCGTGGGCGATAGATCCGCGCGGCCATCCAAGCGGCGACGCTCTCTGCATATACAACGCATACGGCGTGCAGGTGCACCACGGCACCATGGGAGATGCCGAGACGCTGCGCAGCGTGGTGGAGGCTCGAACAGGCTACAAAACCATCATTTATAAGCTCGTGCAGGTGTAACATGCGTTCCGAACACCCAAACAGCCCCGGAAACTCTCCGGGGCTACTCTGCACAATGTGCTGAGGTACCCTATGTGATCGAGATCAGACTTCGTTCACGCCGCACACATGTGTCTCTGTTATTCTCAAACGTATGATAGAACACGCCACCATACCAGTATCAGACTACAAGAAAGCGCGCGCATTTTACACAAAAGCGCTCGCGCCGCTTGGGTATGAGTTCAAGTACGACTGGGGCACTTCGGGCGGTTTTATGGAGGGTGGGCATACGAGCTTTGTGATCTCGGAGAAAGACAGGCTCGTGCCCTCGCACATAGCGTTTGCCGCTAAGAGCAAGGAGGAGGTGCAGGCATTCTTCGATGCGGCCATTGCCGCCGGCGCAAAGGACAACGGACCGCCGGGCTTTCGCACAGACTACGGCCCCGACTACTATGCCGCATTCGTGCACGATCCGGACGGCAACAACATTGAGGCCTGCTACTTTGGCGAAACAGCGCCAGATCTGAGTAACAAAAAATAAAGCTGCCGCGTTTTTTCTGCGGCCGCATTCAACAGCACACTGCGGTCTCTCAACTTCCGTGTGTGCGACGTACAGCCGGATCCACTTCTCGTCACTACCTTGCATAACAAGGTAGTGACATCAGAAACAATGTGTGTTTCTTTATGTTCAGCTGTGACTTGGCGGGTCTTACACCTTCAATGTTCCAAAAGATCTGAACTGATCAGTCACAAGGCTCTGCATCGCAGGATGTGGAGTCCATTTTTTTGTTTTTCAAGCCAGCGTATGGCACAGGTGCAACGAATGATATGGCGAATGCAGCTCTTTCACATGGAGGCTGACGTGCACGATGCTCATCCCCTTCCCTTACCTTTTCCGCAGCACTACTGCTCGGTTCATCGTACCCTTACGACGAATAGGTGATACTTAAGTCTCATACTCATAACGTCTATCAGTTAACGAACACCGCATATGACCCCATTTGACCACGTGCTCCGCAGTATCGCTGCGGGAGGTACAAAACTTATTGCCCTGATAGCGCTTGGCGTGACAGGTACGGCGTCGGCCGCCTATATTGGCATGAACGACGAGCCTAGCGACAGCGAAGTGCGCGTTGCACAGGCGACCGAAGATGACACAAATGCAGAGATAGAAGCTCGCTTTGATGAGAGCGCTGAGGCAGGCACGTCTTCTGATGACACTGAGGCTGCGGATACGGAAGACGACACTTCATGGGAAGAAGGAGCCGTCGTCAGCGAGGAACGAGCCCGCCAGTTGCTTGATGAGATATACAAAGGTGATTACCGCGCAGCCTTTGTTGACCAAAACCCGGAGCTCTTCCTGAAGCACATTGCAGACGACTTCCGGTCTGTTGCCGCAGATGGATCTTCACTTGACGCAAACGCCCTGAGGCAATTCATGGAGCAACGTTTCCAGAACCATGTGCGCACGATCGAGCATAATGTAACGATCGAGGACGTGGACGTACGCGATGACGGGACCGTGTCCGCAGTCGTAACGCTGTATACCCTCGAGGAGTTCGAAAAGGCGAACGGCGACGGCAATTATCTGCTTACGACCGTTGCGACCTATCGCGACGACTGGCAAGAGCGCGATGGCTTCTGGTATGAGATTCGCGGTGACCAGCTGCGCAGCCAGACCATCACTTCACTGAGGCCATAGCGCTTCGGCGCCACCTGCACCCCATACACACGCAACATTCGCCTTCGGGCGGTTGTTGCGTGTGAGCTCATACGATCGCAGTGCGTAGCTCTCAAGCTGGTTCCAAACCTCCGACGGAGTGCCACCGCTTCGCAAACCGCCGCGATAGCGGGGCATTTTTCTTCGGGGTGCCACCGCGAGTTCAGAGCGCGGTTGTTGCTTTCTGCTAGCGCTCCAGTATGATGGACAACCATTCTATTTCGTGTACAGTCTGCCGTGGAAGGCACTTTCTTTCCACATCAATAGGAGAGTTTTAGGAATGCCAATCTCGAAAGCTGACGTTCACCGGTTCGCACAGGATACTGCCGAGTACGTCGTGATGCACGCTCTCTGGAGCGCCAGTCGCGGCCGCAAACCGTCCACGACCTTCTCCTGGCTCCGCAACCCCAGAAAGGCTCTGGCATGGGCGAAGCTTCATGCATACATCCCTGAATCGGGGCTTTACCTTGAGGGAAAAGTACCCGAGAACTACACCTGCGGTGAATGTGGTGTGGGCGGAGTGAAGTTGTGGCGTGAGTACCAGACCTTTCTTAACCATCAGTCTTTGCGGTGTTTGCACTGCGCGTGCCGTGAACAAGACAAGGTCAGGACACCTACCGAAGACGGACGTTCGCTCTACACTGGCGTGGTCCACCACTGGTATCGAACTGCGGATATGGCAGATGGCCACTGGGTAGGCTACGACCCGAAGGAGGGCCCACCGCCAAACGCGATCGAAACGGGATCCAAGCGCGAACGAACGGACCAGATCGGCTGGCGTGTTCCCGCGGTTCCGACCGAGGAAAATGACACCTACTGGGGTTACACCTCAGTCCCGACGCCCGGCGTAGAATGGTGGTGCAGGCTGCCCACTACGTCCGCGAACAGGACCCACTGAACGCCACACGTCTTGAGACGCGAGACCGCACGATCTGCCGTGCGGTCTTTCTTATTGACGCAGTGCTACTAACACTGTATTGACCCGTGTATTCCTAAGCTACCGGTGTTTGTTGGACCAAAAAAATGGCCCCCGCTCACCGAGCAGGGGCCATCTCTACGACTTACGTCGCGGAGTTGAGTTTTTGTTGGATCGCGTACGCGATCGCCGTCACCGCGTTTTCGTCCACGACTCCCTTCAGAAGCTCAGCGGGCGGAAAGGACGCGGAAACGGCCTCCACAATGGTCTCGATCTTTGTTCGGGAGTCTTCCCAAACCTCGAACAGACCATCGACGAACCGGGTGGCGTGGGCTCCATACGCAGCAAAATAGTCCGCGTATGTGGGCTCATCGTCTTCCCCCGGATCGCACTGTAGAGCAACAAAGTACGGGTCGACCTCCGCGTACGCATCCACTATCCACTTCACGAGTGGCATGCGGACGGCACGATAGATGTCGCTCGGGCTTTCGTTCGGCATAGGTTCCTCCTGTTGCCGGTGGGTAAACGGGCGCTACTGTTCAATGCCCAAGCTGCTATGCTCCGTGCAGCTCCCTCACCGCGCACATCAGATACCGTGCCATCTTTATTGCCGCGTGCTACGCTATCATGTCTCATACTATTTGTCAAGTCTTTCAAGTTCGCAAATTTGGCTCACTCGCTGTACAATTTGTCCAGGTGTGGTACACCGTATACAGGCACAGAACGCGCAAACAAGGAGAAAGGCTATGGAGGCGCGTAAATCTACATATACTCCTGCAGAAACAGAAACGGAACAAGAAGCTATCCGCATCCACGATGATGGTAGCACTACGGTAAAAACCGTCCCCGCCGGCACGCCGGTAGAGCGCTTGGTAACGCTTCATTGAGCACATACGTAGCATAGGCCCTGCGAACACATGCGCGGGGCTTTGCCATGTCCGTACATCGCTCGCCCACGTACGCATGCTAGGGCGTACGTCGCAAGACTTTGCGCCATAGCGTGCCAACGCTGTCCGGCCTAATGCGCTCGGCACGCTCCATGAGTTCCGCGCCGTGCATGAGGGTAAGGGACCGTGGGCGGGCCCACGTAAAAGCTTCACGAGTAAACCGTCCCGACGTCACAAAGTAGCCACGTTCATACCCTAGGTTGGCTATACTTCCGTAAAAATCGCGCACCTCCTGCTCACCGATGGGGCGTTTGAGCCCGTACTTTTTCACCTGCACCGCATAGCGTTTCCCCGCCTTCCGCATTTCGATGTCGATACCATGATCTTTCCGGTACGGCGTTACCTCCACCTCGTACCCGGCCTTGGCAAACACCCACCCTACGTACTCTTCAAACTCTTGCGGGTCCATGTACGCATACAGCTTGCGACTGTCCGCGGTAACGTACCGCAAATCACGTGCACGCAGCTTGCGATACCGCCCATGCAGTACATACCCCACGTATAGTGCCCCGGCGAGAAACAAGCTGAACACGAGCAGGAACTGTCCGACACTCGTGAGAGCTCGAAACATGGACAACACGGCGTATAGAAAGCCCGCGGCTACCAAACCATAGCCAAAGAACGTTACCAGACGCTCACTAAAGTCGCTTGTTCGCTTGCGCCTATAGTATCTTCGTCGCCGCGCCATATCTGTGTTATGCGCCCAAGGGGCGGATGTGTCAATTTTCCAGAACTTGCTTTTTTTAGTGTTCGTGCTATAATATATAGTTGAAAGGAGGTGCCCCATGGCACAGGAAGTACATTACGATGCCGCGTGCCGGTGGCTCAAAGAGCTACGGGCAGGTACGAGCCGGTACGCAGACTTCCTCAAATATATGGCAGAGGACGTCGAACGGGGCCGGTACACACTCGACGAGCTCGGCACGAGCGAGGCGGAGTTTGAGGAGCTGCGGAAGCTAGGTTGCTTGAGCGCTGCGACGGAAGCTCTGGAAGAGCTGCGGGCTGGGCCGAGCCAAAGCCCGTTCACAAAGTGGGAGCTCGGATATGCAGGTATAGCGGATTGGCAGACGCGGTGGCTGTTGCGCCTACTCCTCAGCTTGAAGAAGGCTGGCTATACGCTTGCTAATGTAAAAACGAACGTGTGGGAGCTTACGAAGCTCTGCACCGACATTCCCGCGGAGAAGATGGATGAGATCCTCTCGCGGTAGACCAACCCCCCGGATGCGCGGTGCGCATTCGGGGGTTGTTTGCTGCCATGCAGACCTGTACATCAGCTACTGTTCTCCTTGCGTTGCGTCCGTTCTTTTTGTTGCTGTGCGAACCTGTGTGCGCGCTTTGGGAGCAGGCTGGTCATCCCGAAGCACATCGCGCACGCGCAGCGCATGCGGACGGATGAACGGCCACGCGAGCTTTGCTATAGCGACCAAGACGAGCACGTACGCCACAAATATCACAACGCGGAGCACGTCAGCCACAAGACCGAGCGTGAGATCCTGTAGCGCAGTGTTCACTTCCCCGCCGAATCGCTCCAAGTGATACATCCAACTCATGCGGAGCTCCTCACCATCCACTATTCGCAACCTGTCCACCGACACCGTGAAGTGAACGAAATCGACACGATCAAGCGCAAGGGCACGCTCGCGCGTGAGCCGCTCCAGCTCGTCTGCCACAGCCGCCCGTTCGCGCGAAAGTCGCTCCATCTGAGTGAGCTTCCCTTCGGTGACCTTTGTAAGTGTTTCCACATCACCCGCGGCCGAAGCGCGCGCCGCGAGCTCGTCGTACGCCTGCGTGGCGCGGGTAAGCGCCGCTTCAAGAAGCTCCGCGCGCTCCTTGAGCACCTGCTCGCGTGCGGTATAGTCGGTGACTACGTCTTTAATGCTTTCCGATTCACTGCGGAGTTCAAAGGGCTCAAGCTCGCGCACCCAGCCGAGTGCCGTGTCGCCGTGTGCACGCGGCACCTTGAAATGTGTGAAGCAGGAACGCTCACCGCGCACCTCTTGGACTATCGTCACGTGCTCTTTGTCGCGCCACGTTCGGATACGCTCGCACGTTTCATCAAAATGCACCGTACGTACCGCTGCATAATAGGCTCGGGTGTCATACACAGGATCTCCGGAAGCCGTGCCGACGACGTTGCGCATGCTCGGCGCTGGCACTTCCGCATCGTACGCGGGCATACCGCCGCCTTTCTGAGATGACTCGTATGAAAAGCCTGACGTGCCATCAAGATCGGATCCGCTCGGAGCAGTATAGTAGAGGGGCGAGCCGCGTCCCGGCACAAGCTCTCGCAGCACTGCGAGCACTAAGGTAAAAACAACAAGGCCGATAATGAGTGCGATGAATAGACGTCCCGCATTGCGCAATGTGAGGGGCGGCAGATGAAATAGTGTCATATGCACGCATCATAACGCTCTCTGTGCAAAAAAGCCGCGCGGTTATGCACATACATATCCGCGCAGCCGATCCACACAAAACATGCCCTATCAGAAGCGATACTGAAGTTGCCGCTCAAGCTGTGCGAACGATTGCTTTATGCTGCGCATACCCTGCATGATACGCTCGCGGAAGGACATGTAGTCGGGTCGCTCCCACACAAGCTCGCGTGAATCCTCCTCAAGCTCTTCGCGCATGAGCCCTATATCTTGCTTCAGCTCTAGAATGTCCTCTTCGTAGAGAAGCGCATCCTGGTCAAGCTCTTCTATGCGACCGCGCACGGAAAGCTGCGCCTGCAGCTCGTCCACTTGTGCGTCGATCGCATCAAGCTCGTACACGAGCCGCTCAAACTGTGCAGACATGCTGTCACGGAAAGTCGTGTTCGCGATGGTGTTCATAGAGTATATGTTTATGTATAAGGGCGACCTGTGGTGCGCCAAGGATTACATCGTACGTGCACAAGACTGAACCGCGGATGAATGCGCTCGGACCCTGCTCTGCCTGTACGAGCGAAAAAGCGTCATTTTGTATGACGCTGTGGATAAAATAGTGGAAAGGTGGGTGGAAAATGTGTGCTTCGCACTGCTTGGCTAGGCTTTGCCAAGGGGACGCGTCGCATATGTATGGCGCGCAAGCGTGCGACGGCGTACGTACATCCCCAGCGCAGCCGCAAAAACGATAAAGAGTGCGAACGCGATATTGCCGTACACCAGATAGAGCTGCTGGTACGGAGCGCTCCATTCAAAGCTCGTGCGCACGCCCCCTTTGGCCTTTACACCCGCCAATGATTTGTCCTGCGCCGCCCAAGAAACCGCACCAAGACCAAACGCGAGATGCTCGGCACCTTGTCCGGTGAGTTGGTCGTCAAGTATGGTGCCACTACCAACCACAACTGCGCGAAACGGCCGCTCGCCAGATCCTTCGAGCGCCACGCCTATCATCCGCATTGAGAGGTTCTCCTGCGGAAGTGGCGTGTTCGGTGTGAGCGTATACGGCTCACTCGCCGCTCCTCCCGCACGGGTCGTGACGAGGAGCGGGGTCGCCTTTACTCCGGCACTTGTGAGCACGGCCTCATCCAAGGTAAGCTCGCTCGCCCATGTCACCGTAAGCTGCGCGAGCTCGCGCATGATGGTGGCGTCTCTGTTTGCGATCGCCCGCACCCAGAAAGGATATTGCACCAGGTACGTGCGCCCGTTGCCCCCCTGCATCTGTACCACCTCGCTGCTCTGTAAGTCATACACTATGTTCGGCTGTACGGTGAGACCAAAGGGAGCGAGGAGTGAAAGTGTGGTTGATGCAACAGGTGTGGCGCTGAGCCCCTGCTGGTCCACCTCCGCGCCCGGCAAGAGCGCCACCAGCGCACCTCCGGCGCGCACGTACGCGCGTATCGCCTCTTGCTCCGCTTCCGGTATCGGCTGGGTGGGTGCGGCAATAACGAGTGCATCCGTACCGGTAGCCAGTGCACCAATGTCGTCCGTCAAGGACACCGTGGACACGTCGTACTGCTTCCCAAGCTCGGTCACAAAATTCTCAAGCCCGCTGAAAGTGTACTTTTCGCCATGGCCCGACAAAAAACGAAGCTTCTTTTTGTTCGTTTGCGTAAGCTCGGTAATACGCGAAGTGAGCTGGTACTCAAGGTCGTTTGTTTGCTCAACGAAGGAAATGGCTTTGTGCTCCTCGCCTTTTGTTACAGCGACGCCCAGGTAGCCTTCCTGTACTTCAAACTTGCCTTGTCCCACCGTGTTGAACTGAATGGCGGTAACCCCGCGGCCTTGCGCTTCGCTTGCCACTTCCGATGACGCGCCGGGATCCTTAAACTCCACACGCACTCTGCCCTTGCCATAGCGCACGTAGTCTTTTGCCATGTCTCGCACATCGCGCAGTGTAGGCTGAAGCTGAGCGGGAAGCGCCCCGGAAGCATACACCGTGAGCGTGATATCTTCGGGTAGCTCTGCAAGGACCGTGCGCGTGGCATCGCTCACGGTGTACAGCTTGTGCCGCGTCAGGTCGAGCCTACCCGGAATATACGCGGCGGCAATGTTCGAAGCGAGCACCAAGAGCACCGCGAGCACAAGCAGCGTGAGGGGCCTGTTCTCAAGGAGCTTGGGCCGAGCACCACGCAGGCCGAGCAGCCGGTAGTGTGCGGCGAAAAGGAACACGAGCGAGCCGCTGACAAAATACCAAAGATCGCGCGTATCCAGCACACCGCGAATCATGGAGTTGAAATGCGCCATGACCGAAAGGCGGTCTGCAATGAACGCTAGCGAGGCGGGCAATACGCTCGCGACAAGATCAAGACCAACAATGACGAGCAGGAACGCAAGTACCACCGTAACGAGAAGTGCGCTTACCTGTTTTTTGAAAAGGGAACTCGCAAAAAGGCCGAGGGCCGCAAAGAGCGCCGCCAAAAGTACGCTCGCCACATATCCTCCCAGGGCTTGGCCCAAGTCCAGCTCTGCAAATAGGGAGAAGCTCGCAAGGAGCGGGAGAACAGCAAGCGCAAGAATGCCCGCAAGAAAAGCGACGGTGGCTGCGTACTTTCCCATCACGATGACCCAAAGACCCAAGGGCTCAGTGGAGAGACGCTCGTACGTACCGCTGTCCCGCTCGGAAGCGATGAGGCCCATGGTAAAGGCGGGCACGACAAGCAGGAACAGCCACGGCAAGAGTGCGTAGTAGAGCGTGAGCGAGGCTTCACCCGCACCAAAGACGCCACGCAAAAAGAGGAACTCGGAAACGGCAAGATACAGCCCAGCGACAATGTACGCAGCGGGAGAAGCGAAGAATGTGCTAAGCTCCGCTCGCGCTACTCGAAGTGCGCCACGAACGCCAAAACTGAAAGTGGACAGCTGTATGCGAGGAAGGCTCATTTTCATAGGACCGGTGCGGGAGATACACCCTCCCGTGTTAATGTGGCAAAAAGGTCTTCAAGCGCAGCCCCCTGCGGAGCCAGCTTCCAGAGGGTGAGGCGCTCACGCCCGACAGCCAGCGAAAGCTCCGGTGGGAACGCTGCGACATCACTTACCGTGACCAAGAGCGTCACGCGCTTGCCACTTTTTGAGCGCTCCTCGACCGATTGCACCGATGAGAGGCCCTGCACCGAACGCTTGGCATTTGGCCCTTCGATATCAAGCACATACACTGCGCCTTGCTTTGCACGCGCAAGCTCCTGCACTGTCCCGGAAGCTGCAACTACACCTTTGTGGAGCACAATAACGCGCGACGCGAGAGCCTCAATTTCGGACAATACGTGACTGCTCACGAGTACGGTCTTCTCACGTCCAAGGCGCGTAAGTAGAGCACGCATATCGCCGCGCTGATTGGGGTCGAGACCTTCGGTGGGCTCATCGAGCACAAGTACGGCCGGGTCGCCGATGAGGGCCGCCGCCAGACCCACACGCTGCCGATATCCCTTGGAAAGCGTGTGAATGGGCTTGTAGAACACATCGCTGATACCCACGTCATGTACGACGCGGTCGAACGTGCTTCTGTAGGCGCTTAGTGGCACGCTTCGATAGCGCGCACATGCCTGTAGGTACTCGGACACGAGCAAGTCCTTGTAGAGTGGGTTAGACTCCGGCAAATACCCCACAAGCTCACGCATTGCACGCGCATCCTCTGCGGGTGTTATGCCACCTACCGCGACGCTGCCGGCGTCGGGGGTATAATAGCCGGTCAGTATGCGCATCGTGGTTGTCTTCCCTGCTCCGTTCGGGCCCAGCAGCCCCACCACTTCCCCATGTGCCACGTCAAAAGACACATCGCTGAGCGCTTGTGTCGTGCCGAATTTTTTTGAGACGTGCGAAACAGAAAGCATGCCCTTTTCTCAGACTTGGGTACAAGTATACTGCTCAGGCTTTTTACTATGCAAGACAGAGCTGTGGAAAAAGTGGTGCGAACAAACTCCTCATTCATTTGCTCTGCATGATGAGGTGCTTTACTATTAAGCATGCACATTTTATTTCCCACACTATTCACCTAACACAACACACTGTATGAACATAGGAATTTTGGGCACCGGGATGGTTGGGCGCGCGCACGCGGGCCGACTTCTTGAGCTTGGCCACAATGTTACATTGGGCACCAGGGACGTAGACGCCACAAGGAGTGTTATTGAGGCTGATCGCATGGGCAACCCCCCTTTTGCGGAATGGGAGGCTTCACATGAGGGAGTGACACTGAAAACTTTTGCCGAGGCCGCGAGTGAGAGCGAGATAGTGATAAACGCACTCAAAGGGGAAGTCTCGCTGGAGGTGTTGCGAGAATGCGCGGCGGATCTAGAGGATAAGGTGCTCATAGACATAGCAAACCCGCTTGATTTTTCACAGGGCATGCCTCCGAGTCTTTCCATCGTGAACACTAGCTCATTGGGTGAAGAAACGCAGAAGGCGCTACCGAAGACGAAAGTGGTCAAGGCCTTCAACACGCTCAATGCGTACCTGCAGGTGGATCCGCGGAAACTTGCGGACGGTAAACACTCACTCTTCATTGCGGGCAACGATGCGGACGCTAAAACGGCGGTACGGAACTTGGCAACCGAGTACGGGTGGATGGATGTGATCGACCTCGGTGACATCACCAATGCCCGTGGCACTGAAATGCTTCTCCCTATTTGGCTACGCCTCTGGGGCACACTCCAGACGGCGGATTTCAACTTCCATATCGTGCGGTAAGCGCACGATATGGTCCCACATGCGGATTTCCGCTATCCACCGATGCGCTCGATCCGCTGTTGACGCAAGCTCGCCTGCGTTTATCATTACAGCATCCGACAAACCAAAGTCGGGCATTATTAGGGCATTTATACATTTAGCATGTGCGCGCGTATGCGTACGGCGCTACGCGGCACGATCAATAAGCACTATGAGTAAAACAGTTACAGGTGCGTGGATGACTGCGGCTTTCGTCGCGAGCGCACTTCTCTTGGGCTCGCTCACGCTGGTGGCACACGCAGCGGTCACAGGCACAAGCACCGTACCGACCTCAGGTACTGGAGGCGGCAATGCGTTTGGTCAGTACATGAAAAAGGTGCAAGATGCACACAAGGCACTGATGCAAGCTTGCGTACCGTCCGGAAATCCCGCGAGCACTTCCTCTGCGGCAGCTTTTCGCGAAGCGTGCCAAAAGGCGCGCGAGGATTTCCGTGCACAGCATCAGCAGGCGCTTACCGATATGAAAGCCGCGATCGATGCGTGGCGCAGCGCTACTGCCTCAGGCACGGCTGCAATGAAAGCGCGCAAGGAGCAGCTTCGCGCCGAGATGAAAGCTAAGGTGGACGCGTGGAAAGCGGAGCGTGATGCACGCTTCAAAAAAATGTGCGAGCAATTCAAGAATGCGAGCACCACGCCGCCGGCAGGATTCGCGTCCGCGTTTGAAGTGGCGGGTGATAAAGATAAGCTTGTATCCGCACGCTGCGATGCCGCTACAGGTGACGTGGCGGTTGATGTAGGCGACGACGAAACCACCACCTACGTGTACGAAAAGGGCTACAAGTTTGACCAGGGCAAGTGGAAGCAGATCGACCTGCTCTCGGACAACGAGAAGAAAGGTCAATGGTTTGTCGGGAAAGCATTCACGGATGCCGATTTCGCGAACGCGAGCGGTACAACGTACATGCTTGGCTACACCTGCAGCCGTGAGTCCGGCACATGGAAGTGCGGATGTAAGGATGCGGCCTGCACACAGCCCGGCTGGCAGCTCCAGACGGTGACGCGCTAAGATTTCAAGTGCGTACCACAAAACAAGCCCCATAGAGGGGCTTGTTTTGTGGTCGAATTCAAGCGCGCAAGGCGGGTGGCAAGCGCGCAAAGCCGCTCCTCAGGTACATGTCAAATGCCGCGCACGATGCGGTACGAATGCTCCGGGAATCTTGATCGTGACTACGCCACTGCCGGTGCAGCATGATCGCCGTACTTGTGAGCGTATATGTGCCCGAGCGCAATAAGAAATGCAAGCAAGAGTGGACCGGTAAGAAAGCCGGACGCTCCGAAAAGCTCAAGGCCGCCAAGTACCGAAAGCAGAATGAGCAGCGGGTGTATGGACACTCCCCTACCATGCCCCATAAGCCGCGGGCCAAGAATATTGTCGACAAGTCCTATCACCACTATGCCCCAGATAGCAAAGACGAGAGCGGGAACGTATGCATGTATTACGACAAGGTACAGGAACGCGGGCACAGTGACAAAAGCCGTGCCCACCGTAGGGAGAATGGCGGTCACCGCCGCAACGGAGCCCCATAAGATCGGGTTTGGGAGGCCGACCATAAGAAAGCCGATGGAGGTAAGTGCCCCCTGTATGACGGCTATCATGAGGCGACCGCGTACAAGCGCATGGGTGACGAGCTCCAGTTTATGCAGTATTTCCTCATCCGCATCGTCGGTAAGCGGAGAAAAGCGGAGAAGAAGCTGCTTGTATGCGGGTCCATCTTTGATGAAGTAGTAGAGCGCAATGAGCGACACGAAGAGCTTGAGGACAAACGATGCTGTAGACGCAAACGCGGCCGCGATATTATTGGAGAGCCACCCCACCACTTCGCCCGCAATGCGGCGCACGTCCAACTTGAAACCTTGCGGCAGGCGCGCATTTACTTGCTCTTGTACCGGGTCAAAGGCCGCTACAATGGATGTGTTTTGACGCAACGACTCGCCTGCGGTACGCACTTCACCCACAATAAGGTACCCCAACGCACTCGCCGGAATGAGTATCGCCACCAGCGCGATCAATACCGCCGCTAGCGCTGAAAAAGACTCGCTCTTTAGTACCGAAAGAATGCGCAGATACAAAGGATGCACGAGTACCGCCAACACAAGCGCGACCGCCAATGCTCCGAAGTATGGGTACAAGAGCAGTCCCACCAAGAAAAGCGCCCCGAGAAAGAGTGCGGTGAAAAAGTACCGTTCGAGCTTATCCTGCGGCATATGGTACGCGAGAAAAACCACGCGTAGGTGTCCTACTCCTCATCCTCAGTGTCTTCTTCCTCTTTGTGTTTTACGGACTTCTTCTTTTTCGGTTCTTCGCCGGCGGCTGCGTCTACGATGGCCTTCCAGTGACGCTTGAGCTCGCGGTTGAGCTTGTCCGCCTCCTCGACTCCCACATTCTTGAGCTTACCGTACTTGGCTGTCACACGATCTACCGCATCCATGTAGGACTCCTTGCTTACCTCTTTTCCACGCTGAAGCTGCTCCAACACGTCGGCCTTTGCCCGGAGCGTCCACGCCTCAAGCTTGAGCCTGCGCTGCTTGCCCTCCTTACCGTACAAGAAAAGCCCCGCAGCAACAGCGCCTACAATGGCGGCGGCGAGCCCTACCTTGCTGATACCTTTTTTCTTTTCCGTCATACGCTGTGAATTATGATACTTAGTAATGTATGCGCAAGTGCGCGATACGCTCAGTACAGTACAGTATACACCTCGGCCATGATGTCCACATGGACGCTATGCCGCATCTTTGCGGGCTCGCCGAGCCCGTTCGCGCTTTGTACTCTTCTCGCGCCCAAACGCGTCAAAGAGGTCGGACAGAGCGCGCAACACGCCCGCACTCGTTACCACGCGCCTGGCCGCACCCATAAGCTCACCACTCTCCACAATACGCTCCTTCACCTCATGCACACCCGCACGGATGTCGGCGCGCATCGCGTCCATGTCCTCCGCGGTTTCTCTTGCTTCACGCCGAAGCACCTTGGTGATGTCGCGTATGTCTGCCATGACGCGCGCGATATAGTAGAGCGCAACGGCCGCCACCACCGTAAGCAACACGACTGCCGCCGTGGTCACCGCAAAGAATATGTCCATTTTGAGAAAGGCTGCCTCCTCCATATAAGCAGTATACCCCCAACCCCCGCTCTGCGCATAGGAAGGCCATACACAACCGTGCACACAGCGGTATACTACCCGTATGGCTCGAAACCTGCGCGCATTGATGGTCTCATACGCGGACGCGCTTCCACGGCGGGCATGGTGGGCTTTCGTGGCCATCACCATCACAGCCACGCTCGCCATACTCTCGTGGGTGCTCGTATTTGCGCCCGCAAGACCCTGGGAACGCACCGGCACGCTTGTCGTGGCGCTCAAAGTACAAGACACCGGTGTGCACGACACTACGCTCAAGGTGGGCTTTGATGAGGTGGCTGTGACACGTGGGGACAGCACTCGCGTACTGTCCCGCCGAACACAGCGGCATGAGCTTAGCTCAAGCGACGCCGGCACGGTACGAGTACTGGCACACGCCCGACTCCCGGTGGGCGAGTATGAGAGTGTCAGTGTAGCGCTCCAGAGCCCGGGACTCACCTCCACCGTCCCGGGTGCGACAAGACTGCCCGGGATACGACTGCCTTCCTCGGTCATTCGTCTGCCCGTACAGGTGAGCATACGACGGAAAGAGCTTACCGCTCTTATTGTGAGCGTTGAGGAGCCGATACTGCGTACCCAAAGTGATGCTGAACAGACATGGCTCCCCGTGGTGCAGTTGGAAAGCCGCGTTGGCGCAGACTTTGAAAAAATAAGTGAAGCGGAAGGCACCGTGGCGAATGGCACTGTCGTTGCAAGTCGTACCTACGGCATGGACGAAAACGGTATGATGCGGCTCAACTACCGCGCACCGATCGGAGGTCAGTAGGCACCTCCCCTACTCACCCACGTACTTCTTGATGCACCTGTTCGTTCTCTCCACAGTCGCGTTGTACTCACGCACGAGCGGCCTATACGTACCAGCGCGCGTGTTATAGAGCGTTATAGCCTGCGTGTACGCGGTGTACCTAGCCCGCGCATCCGCACTTCCCGCCCGTGAAGCTTCGTAGGAGGCACGACGCATTTCCACCACACTCTTGAGCAATTTCAATATCCGCTCGCCCTCGTCGATGCGGGCGGCAAGCGATGCACTGGGAGCCGGGCACGTGCTGCGTGGCAGCCCAAACTCCTGTACTGCTATCCACACCTCTCTGCCTTCATACTTCCCGCGCGCGGCGGCAACGCCTAGCTCCGTGTAGTTCTGCTTAAGAATATTTGCGCGGTGGCCGGGTGAGTTCATCCATGCGTTCACTACCTCTCTGCTGGTCGCAAAGCCGCCGAGAGCGAGGTTTTCTCCCAC
>CAYWMQ010000007.1:19222-39851 GCA_964459635.1 uncultured Candidatus Saccharibacteria bacterium
CGTTCACTACCTCTCTGCTGGTCGCAAAGCCGCCGAGAGCGAGGTTTTCTCCCACGGTCAAGTACTCGTACCCTACCGCTTTAGCAAGGTCTCCCGCACTCTCGCCGCTCGGCGATTCGTGGGCAAAATATTGCCGGGCGAACATATCGACAAGCTTACGACGCGCCACTTCCGCGAGGGCATCATTTTGCGTGAGCATCGGCAGGCCTGCACGATAGCGCTCCACATTGGTAGAGAGAAATATCCCCTCGGCAGTAACGGGTACCGCAGCGGCTACGCTCGACAGAGGCGCGACCGCGCACACAAGTACGAGTATAAGGAATATGAACGGCCTGCGTATGCGGCCATGCATCCACACACGAACCATAGGTACATTGTAGCAGATGGAGACCACGACAAAAGTGCCCGTTCATGACAAGCTGTTTTGTGGTACACTCGGACCATAGTACTTAACCATTACAAGCATGTCAGAACAAACTTTTACCTGTGCCGTCAAGGTCGGCGAAAGCATACCGGGCTTGACGCTCAAAGCCTTCCACAAAAACGACGTACGCGACTTTTCACTCGCGGACGCCCGTGGCAAGTGGCTCATCATATTCTTCTACCCGGCGGACTTTACCTTCGTATGCCCCACGGAGCTTGAGGAGATGGCGGCAATGTACGAGAAATTCCAAGCAGAAGGTGCCGAGGTGGTGTCCGTATCGACAGACACCCACTGGGTGCACAAAGCGTGGCACGACCAAAGCCCGGCAGTGGGCAAGATCACCTTCCCCATGCTCGCGGACCCGACGGGGGACATGAGTCGCGCGTTTGGCGTATACCTTGAAAAGGAAGGAGTCGCGTTGCGCGGCAGCTTCATAGTGGACCCGAAGGGCGTGGTGCAAGCCATGGAGGTGCACGCAGATGGCGTTGGACGTTCCGCACGCGAGCTGTACCGCAAATTTCAAGCTGCCAAGTTCGTGGCCGAACACGGAGGCCAAGTATGCCCCGCAAGCTGGGAGCCGGGTAAGGACACGCTGAAACCCGGACTTGACATTGTGGGCAAGATCTGAGGCTCGCGCGTCGCACATATGTAGTACATGCGGCCAAGGGGCCGCATGTACGTATGGAGCCCGCGAAAGAGATATACGTGGTATAGTGGCGATATGCATCGCACACATGGCGGACATAACGCGGCTGCGCAGCATGGAAAGCCGCGCGGCGGAAAAAGAAAGAAGCCTGCACATGCCGAGTACGAGGGGGTGCTCCACCTTACCGCGCGCGGCATTGGGTATGTGGACGTACCCGAACTTACCGAAGATATTGAGGTGGCGCCCGAGGCACTGAACACCGGTCTCCACCGCGATACGGTGAGGGTACACATGCGCCCCGGCAAAGTGCGCGGGAGGCTGAGCGGCGAGGTGGTGGAAATACTCACGCGCGCCACCACACGCTTCGTAGGCACCGTAGAAGAAGAGGAAGGGTTTATGTTCGTGCGACCGGACGACCATCGGTGCTATGTCGACTTCATTCTTGCTCGAGGAGAAGCACGCCCCGAACTTGTCGGCACAAAAGTCGCGGTGGAGCTTGTGCGCTGGTCTACGCCCGCAAAGAACCCTCTTGTACGTATCGTGGAGGTGCTGGGGCCGAAAGGCGAGCATGAGACTGAGATGCGCTCCCTTGTGGCCGCCCAGGGCTTCGACTGGACCTTTCCCTCAGAGGTGGAAGCTCGCGCGAACGCTCTGGAGGCGGAAAAAGACGCTCGCTTCGCGCGCGAGGCTCTGACGCGTCGGGACATGCGCGGCACGCCGACTTTTACGATAGACCCCGCAGACGCAAAAGACTTTGACGATGCCATATCGGTCACACGCATGCCGTCGGGCCACATAGAGCTCGGTGTGCACATAGCGGACGTGTCTGCATACGTGGAGCGCGACGATGTGATCGACAAAGAAGCGCAGAAACGCGGCACATCCATCTATCTTGTGGACCGCACAATACCCATGCTCCCCGAGGCGCTTTCAAACGACCTCTGCTCTCTCATGCCGCACGTCGAGCGACTCGCGTTCTCCATCGTCTTTGACATGAGCGAGGACGGTACGGTGCACGACCGCTGGATCGGCGAGACGATCATTCGCTCGGACCGCCGCTTCAGCTACGAGGAAGCACAGGAAGTACTGACACGCGGCACAGGGGACCATCTTGAAGAGCTGCGCATCGCCGACACGATAGCGCGTGCCTTGCGTACGGAGCGCTTCAAGAACGGCTCTATAGGCTTTGAGACCGACGAGATCAAGTTCGAGCTTGATGCTGCTGGCAAGCCGGTGCGCGCGTTTCGGAAGGTGCGACTCGACACGATGCTCATGATAGAGGACCTCATGCTACTCGCAAACAGAGAGATCGCGACGTGGGTAGCGGGGCGCAATGAAAAAGCACCGAAAGAGGCGCGTGTGTTCGTGTGGCGCATTCACGACAGCCCTAAGCCGGAGCGCATTGAGGAGCTTGCACTCCTTACCGACGCATTGGGCTTTACCTTGGAGCACCATAAAGGCGAAACAACGGCAAGGGCCCTGAACACGCTTTTTGCTGAAATAGAAGGCAAGCCCGAGCAGAGCATGATAGAGACTGCTGCAATACGCTCTATGGCAAAAGCGGTGTACTCTATGAAAAACATAGGCCACTTTGGCCTTGCCTTTAACTACTACACACACTTCACGTCCCCCATACGCCGCTACCCTGACGTGATGGTGCATCGGATAGTGAAAGCTCACTTGGCCGGCACGCCGCCAACGTCGCGCGAGTACGCATGGTACGAGCGCATGGCGGCGCAGTCCAGCGAGCGCGAAGTGGCCGCCATGGAAGCGGAGCGTGACTCAATAAAGCTCAAGCAGGTGGAGTACATGCAGGAGCACATCGGGGAAACATTCACGGGTATCGTGACCGGCATCAACGAATGGGGCATTTTTGTGCAGGAAAAGGAGACGATGGCCGAGGGCCTTTTACGCACCTCAAGTCTGCGTGATGATTACTATGAGCTTAAGGACCACGGTTTTCGACTGGTAGGCACACGAAAGGGCCGCACTCTCTCGCTCGCGGACACGATAGAAGTACGCCTAAAAGCTGTAGACTTGGAGCGCAAAACGCTGGACTGGGAGCTAGTCGCGTAGGTCTTGCTCAAATGCGCGCTTTACCTTCAGCGCTTCGTCGCGCGTAATGCGCTTGTCCTTTTCAAGGCTGTGCAGCGTGTCTTCAAATTCCTCCGCAGTGACAACGCGTGTTTTATCGGAGCCGCGCTCGGGATCCATATGCGCGTGCATCAAGCGGTCTACCTCCTCAACTTTTCTTTTCCCTGCTGAGTTCCAGCCGAACACGCGGGTTAGGCGCGAGTGGTTTTCCTTCCATTCTTTGTCGCTAATGCCCGCTTTGCGGGATGGTCCGAATAAGCCCATATTAGGTGAGATTAGAGATAAGAGCTAGGAGACAAGAGACAAGAAAGAAGAGATACGAGACTAGAGACAAGAAATGCGGTTTGTGCGGGCGCAGCCGGATACGCTACTCGACAACGATGCGCTTAATGACCACGGGAGTAAGCGGTACATCACCGGTGCCTGTGGGCGTTTTACTAATGGCACCTACAACGTCCATGCCTGCGGTGACTTTGCCAAAGACCGGATGCTTTCCATCAAGGAATGTGTTCGCGGCGGTGTTGATGAAGAACTGACTCCCACCGGTGTTGGGCCCGGCGTTTGCCATGGAAATAGTGCCCGGCGTGTTACTGTAGCGCGGCCCGAACTCGTCGGGTATCTGATACCCCGGACCTCCCGTGCCCCACCGTGCGCGCATGCTCGCGTCCTTCGTAAGCGGATCGCCACCCTGGATCATGAAGCCGTCGATGACACGATGGAACTGAACACCGTTGTAGAAGCCCTCACGCGCGAGCTTGAGAAAGTTACCCGCTGTCACAGGCATGGTGCCTGTGTAAAGCTCAATGGTGATATTGCCAAGAGAGGTTTCGAGAGTCACAGGCGTGACGGGTTTCGTCTCGGCTTGGGTCGTACCACTCTGTCCGCCCGTGCTTGTACCATCCGCACCCGTAGGGCTTGTGCTCGCGCTGTATGGCTCAGATACCGTCAGCTCTTCGAGCCCACCGGCTCCGTTCCCCCCTTCGGAAGAACCGGCCGTCGAAAGGGCCGGACGACCGCCGTTTTGCAGACGCGACCATCCCAGCACTATAAGTAATGCAAGGGCAGACAAAATACCGGCGATGTAGAAGTACTTCATGTAAAATTGTTTCAAGAAACGCTGTTAGTACAACAAAGTATACGGCGCACGCAGTGAAGAGGCAAGCTGCCGAGTTTAGTAGAAAGTAGTAAGTAGAATGTAGAACGTATGCGCTAACGACGATGCGCTCTGTGCGTACCCTTTCTACCTTCTACTTACTACGTTCTACTTATTTAGCCACCGCGACCGCCTCATCAAACTTGACCGAGAGAAGCTTGGAGACGCCATCTGCGCCCATAGTGACGCCGTAGAGTATGCCCGCACGGCTCATGGTCTCTCTGTTGTGGGTGATGAGGATGAGCTGGCTCTTTTGTGCGAGGTTTTCTATCATATCGCCATAGCGGCGCGAGTTGGCCTCATCGAGTGCGGCGTCTGTTTCGTCCAATATCAAAAAGGGCGGCGGATTTACCTGGCTCATGGCAAAAATGAGCGCTATAGAGGTGAGCGCGCGCTCGCCGCCCGAAAGCAACGTAAGCGACTGTACGCGCTTTTTTGGCAGGGAAACCTCCACTTCGATACCCTCCTCCACTTCACCCGACTCGGTATCTTCCTCAGACTCGTGCTCCTCCGCTTCATCGCCGCTTTTGCCGAGCAGCAGATCAGTGAGACGCACACGCTTGCGCTCGGAGACAATGCGCAGTGAAGCAGACCCCCCGCCAAACATGAGCGCAAAAAATTCGCTGAACTGCTTGGTAATGGCATCCACTCCGCTCTTGAACTTTTCGGAAAGCTCGCGGTCAAGCTCTAGAATGAGCTCGGCAAGCGACTGCGCAGAGGCGGTCAGGTCGGCAAGTTCGCGCTCAAGGAACTGATCGCGCTCCTTCACTTCTCCGTACTCTTTTGTGATCTCATCAGCTGAAGCGCCTCCCATCTCCTCCAGGCGTATCTTGAGCTTCTCCAGTTCACGCTTGCGTCTCTCTTGGGCTTCACGCTCTTCCGTAGGCTCGTGGTCCAGGTTAAGCGTGTCGGGTGCGGCATCCTTGTAGCCCATGACAGCGCGCCCAATGAGCGCCACTGCTTCCGCGAGCTCACGCTTGAACTCTTCCGACTCACGCATGAGCGTCCGCGCGCGCATATCGAGCCGCCCCACCTCTGCGGCAAGCTCGCTCTCGCGCGCCATGAGTGTGTACATTTCTTTCTCGAGTGCGTGTGAGTCATCCTTACCACGCTCTATCTCGCCCTGTGCCGCACGAGCCCGTTCCTCAAGCTCACGGAGCTCGGTCTGTGCGGCCGCAGCCTCCGCCTCCGTGTGCTGCTGCTCCTCACGCAAGCGCATGAGATCGCGCATATCCGGCTCATATTGCTCCGCACGTGAGCCATACCGCTCAACAAAATGCTCTACCGCGTCTCGCACACTACGGAGCACGCGCCGCAACGTATCCACGTCTTTTTGCTCGTCCTCCGCACCAAGCGTGCGCGTGAGCTCTTCCCAGAAAGCACGCACCTCGCGGTACGGGAGGGGGCGGCCCTCCTCTTCTGCGGCGCGACGCTTTTCTTCCTCAAGCCTGCGCTCCTCGAACGCCACCTGTCCCTCAAGGCGACCAAGCGTGCGTGTGGCCGCCGCCGCCTTCGCGCGAGCGTCCGAAAGTGCGCGCTCCAGGCGCAAAAGCTCCTCGCTCGCGGTATCCTTTTCCTGCACATCGGTAAGCTCACGCCGTACCTGCGCGAGCCGCGTACGCAGCTCGCGAAGAGCCGTCTCCGGGGCCTCGCGCTCGTGCGTGAGCGTCGCCTGTTCAAGGCTCAGGTACCGCTCCTCACGGCGCAGATAGTCGTGGTACTCGTGGGTGAGCTTCTCCCGAAGTTCGCGCGCACGCTCAAGCTTTTGCATCTGACGCTCCAGAAACTTGAGGTGTGGGGCGACCTCGCGCCGAAGCGCCTCCACCTGTGCTTTGTTCTCTTCCGTCTTCTGCAGCTTCTTTTTGCTCTCCTCTTTCTTGTACTGGTATATGCGGAGCCCGAGCGCATCCTCGAGCATGTGCCTGCGCTCCCGGGGGCTTGCGGAAAGGATGCGGTCTGCCTCGCCTTGCGAGATGATGTGGTGGCCGGACGCGCCTATGTTGGCCCCCGCCAAAAGCTCCGACACGTCCTTTAGGCGCACTTTGGAGCCATTCAGTGCATACTCGTTGATGCCATCGCGATACACCGTACGCTCCACGGTCACTTCGTCGAAGTCCACATCAAGAAAGCGCTTACTGTTATCAAAAGTCACGCGCACGGACGCTCTGTTCGCGCGAGGCAGGCCCGCAGAGCCGCCCCAGATGAGGTCTTCTCCGCGCTTGCCGCGCATGGTCTTTACCGACTGCTCACCAAGCGCGAAGCGAAACGCGTCGGCTACGTTTGACTTGCCTGAGCCGTTGGGACCGACAATGGCCGCGATCTGCGAAGAAAACTCGAGCGTCTCCTTTTTGCCGAACGATTTGAAACCGGTAAGCTCAAGGGATCTGAGGTGCATGAGATAAGTATAAAGTAGAAGGTAGAAAGTAGAAAGGGCAAGTTCGCGCACGAGTGCGCGCGAATCGTAGCACCATCCGAACAAAAAGGTATTAAGGACGCGACTGTACAAGCAGCGGCTCGTATGTTTAAGTGACACTAGAGACGTTACCAAAGGAGGTAGTATGCGCAATACTCGATGTAAGAGCCTCGGAACGGACCGTGCTCCTACGGTGATACATACGCTGGAGCGACACGCAAAGCTCAAAAAGCATGAAGACCGCGCCTTGCGAGAACGGCTCGTTGCAAGCAGAAGTGTCGTAGGTTCGCGCAGGCATGGGAGAAGCAAACAACCTCTGCCTGTTGTCGATGTGGCCGACATTGACGCGGTGTACACAATACTTCGCTCATGGCTTGGCTACATGTGGCGACTCGCCTGCATGCAGCCGGGCATGGCACGAGAGCAAGCCTACAGTGCCATACTGCAGGCATTCACACGGGCGATACAACGGGTGGATGCACGGCCGGAGAGCAGCTTCGGGACCGTGCTTCTCTCTGAGATCCGTGGGGCGCTCACAAACGAGTACCCGTACACCACACTCATCAAGCTACCAAGCGGCGCCATGACGAGCCGTGTGATACGGCGGATGGGACAAGCTCGCGCCACGCTTGGGCTAGATCCAGTGGCGCCTCTAACGGAGGAGGAAACGCACGCTGTAGCCCAGTACCTACTCGACCTGCCCGGAAAGGACGGGAAACCCTTTTCTGCGAATGTATCGTACAAGAAAACGCACGTACTAGTGTCACTTGTCGATGCACTTCGGCAGGGGCACGTGTCTCTTGATGCAGGCCTGCAAGGGCACGAGGGCGACAACGAAGACGCGGGGGTACGCTTCAGTCTTCCCGACCCTGCACCCAATCCGGAAGAGGTACTGAGCATGAAAGAAGACGCAGAAAACGCGTCCATACTTGTACAGCACGGTCTTCGTGCGCTGTCCGAGCGAGAGCGTCGCGTCATACAGGCACGAACACTGAGCGAAGACCCGCGTACGCTTAGATCGCTCGCGATTGAACTAGGCCTTTCGCCTGAGCGTGTACGCCAGATCGAGGTGGAAGCGCTTAGAAAAGTGAGACAAGCTATCAAACTGCGCGCCATGGCAGAAAAAGCCGCATGAGCGCCTGCCACAATGAACTCGCCGGCCCCACAGGCCGGCTTTGCTTGTTTCGCACCGGAAGAGAAAGGTGGCCCGAAGGCCACCTTAGTGCACAAGCCGCGCCCGTCACGGGGCCCGGTCGGACAGCTCCGGCATAGGACGTAGCGGCTCGCTGTAGCTTCCCTCATGCTGCGGCAGACTGTCGAGGTATCGTGATGCAGCATCTTCGACCAAACAGGTCGGCATAGGCAACGCGTCGTCAGTCATCTGTTCAAAACCTCTGCTTGTTGTGCCCCGGACACCATAGTACCGCAGTACAGCCCGTACGAAAAGCAAAAGCGTGGCATGTGCACTACTTTATCTTCTTGCAGCACGAGCTACTAACAGGAAAGCAAGCAGGGGGGGGATAATACACCAAAGCACGAGCAGCATTTAAGTAGAGCAACTGTCCTTGCCTACGCACCGAAACCTCGCTGCAGGCAGGTGAGCGAAGCGAAGAAGACGTATACTCATCAAGGCCACCAACGGACTCATGAAGTGGCAGACAACTCGTTGTGTGAACGTCCAATACTTCTGTAAAAATATCCTGGATTGCTTCGCTTCGCTCGCAAAGACGACTCACCAGAGCTTTTGCGTATTATGAGTGGCTTTCCGCCTAAAAAAGCTTCTGATGCTACTATGTGACGATCGTACTTTTAAATTTTGACTTGCACTTTTGCCTTTTGACTTTTGACTTTTAACTTCAAAAGTACACAACCTCACTAGACTCAAACGCCCTACGATGCAGCGAAATTAGTTAATCTCACAAACCCCACCCGCGCACGCCAACTCCTTCGCCTGCTCCGTCTCATCCTTGAGCTCGTACGCCACGAGCTTGCTGTAGTCGATGTTCTCAAAGCGCTTCGCCAGCTCCTCGTACTGCTCCTTGGTAATAGCCTCGTACGGGGCCAGGCGGTACGCGTGGTTCATACGCGGCAGGAAGGAAAGGCCGCCTATCATGTCCCAGTTCTCGTAGAGCCAGTTTGCCACTCCCACCCACTCATCGTCGCCTATGGAGATGGTGACGGAGGGGTTATGCTCGGTGTAGTTTTGCTTCACCACCTTCCAGTACTCCAGCTGCTCAATAGCCGAAAGGTCGTTACTGTACACAGAAGAAGGTGGACTCTGTACCGGGAACTCGAGCACAAAGGTGTTCGCGTTCTCTTCTGTTTGCCCTATCTCCGGACTGTACGGCACGCCCTGATCTTTGAGCATCTTAAAGAGCGAGTCGGTGGCGGTAATGCGAATGCGGCGTATGTAGTACTCGCTGTGGCGCGGGTGCATGCCTGAGGCGCAGTTTACCGTTTGCGATACGGTACCCGAAGGCTTCACCGCCGTGACAGCCGTTGATGCGTTGATACCGAAACGCTTCGCGTACTTTTTGTTGGTGGCCACGGCCTCATCGCGAAGCGCACGCAACACTTCCGGCTTCCGGCTCTCCGGGCTGTCCCACTGGCCTGTCACGGACACACCAAGAAGCCGCTCCGTCTCGCAGTTCTCCTTCCAATCCTTTGAAAGATAGCGGAAGTTGGTGAGCGAAGACTGGTAGGTGCCGAGTATGGCCGCAATGCGCACTTTACGCTTGAGCGTGGCGAGGGTGTCATCGCGCCGCGCAATGACCTCGGAAAGGTTGCAGAATTGCTTGGATTTCAGAATTATTTCCCCGCAAGGATTTGTGCCGATGGACCCCGTGATGCGCTCACCCTCTATGATGCCGTCCTTGCGCCACCCGTCGAGACGGCGCTTCGGGAGCTGGCTCATGAGGCCGCCGCGGTTGAAGATGCCGCGCTCGCCGCTCTTCCCTTTCATGAGCGCCATCCACTCTTCCATGAACTCCTCACTTGACGGCTTTTGCTCGTACACAGCGCTGTTGTTTGCGAGCATACGCTGCGGCTCAGTGTTGTAGAATGCGCCATCCTTTGCGTGGCGAATGTCGTCATCGTCGAGATCGGAAAGCGATATCATGGCACTCCTGCGCACGCCGCCCGAGACTATGGCTTCGCCTATCTTGCAAAGAATGTCGTGGGCATCAATGGGGCGCAGGCGCCTGTTTTGGCGAGCGAGTATCTTGGCACGGGTAAAGTCGAGGAGCGAGCGCAGCGGCTCCGGGCCGGACGCTTTGCCACCCATGGTCTTGAGGCGCGTGCCCGCAGGGCGGATGAGCGAATAGTCAAACTGCACATCCTTGCCGTCGTACCAGGTCTTCATACCATGCACCACCGCGTCCGCCCAACCTTCCTTCGAGTCCTCAATGATGAACGTCTTCAGCATCACGCCTGTCTGCGCTTTCACCTGTGGGAGCTGTTCTATGTTCTTACTTTCTGCGGCAAAGCCGACGCCGCAGCCGCAGGCGGAAAGGTAGAGCACTTCGCCGAAGTCCTCTATTTTTGTCGGCGCAATGAACGAACAGTTGTACGCGGTGGCATTGCAGCGACGCGCCGGGTTGCCCGCAAACTGCAGCAGCCGCATGGAAGGCATAGCCTCCTGCTTCAGTATCGCTTCACGCACCTCCGCATACTCCTCCTCGGTGAGCTTGTCGCCCAAATTTTCTCGCATGAAGGCGATGTAGCGGTCTACCGTTTCTATCCACGTCTCGCGCCTGTTTTCGGATTCCATCCACCGTGCATAGGTGCGCAAGTACACAAACTCGCCCAGGGGATTACCCTCAAAGTATTTTGAGCTATCTTCCGCAAGCTTGCGTACGTGTGCCGGTATGGCGGTGGTATTTTTTCGAAGGCGCGTACGCTCTTCACGGTAGAGAATGTAGTGCTTGGCGGTCTTGACATAGTCGGAAAGGATGAGCTGGCGCTCAACTTCGTCCTGCACACCCTCCACGGTCGGCAGGAAATTCTTGTACTTCTTTGCAATGCGTACCACATCGGCCACCACCCTGTGTGCCACCATCTCCGCCTCCTCCGGTGAGCCCTCGTTGGTGGTTACCATACCCATGTGTATGGCGCGTGCGATTTTTGCAAAGTCAAAGGGCACTATCGAACCATCGCGCTTCTGTATCTGTGGGACAAATTTGGCATAGTACGACACCGACCCCGCTTCGGAGGCGCTGCCCGAGGCCACGTGTTCCTCTTGCGTCTCTTGGAATATCTCGTCGATAACATTCGGCGACGCGTTCGTAGCCGCGGAGTGCGATGAGGTTTTGGCCATACTTGAACTGAACGTTAGAGAATTAAGGAGTGGGTGTTTGCTATTGTATCGTATCCACCCGAAGCGGAGCTGTGTATATACTATAGCAAAACATATCTGCGCCCCGGCCTAGAGCACGCGTCCCCACGTGGCTCTACGGTGCGCTCTGCGGATATCAACAGTGGCTGTGCTTGACTAACTTTTGGCTGTTTGCACGAGGAGGGGCAACAGAGAACAGACAAGAGACAGAAAACAAGAAACAAGACATGTGCGGAGGTATGAGGAAAATGGGATAGTCAGATACTATGATATGAGGGGTATTGACTTTCAATACCCTATATGCTATAATACTAATGAAAGTGAGGTTGACATGAGGAAACAATTGGCCGTCGCGCTGATGATCAGCGCTGCGTTTGCCGCTCAGGCGGCAGACCCACGCGACGCGCTCATCGAGCTCAACGCTCGGGACTACGCCGTCTCTGAGCGCAACTGCGCGCCCGCCCTGCGGGGCGGCCTGCGCTGCGAGCTCAAGATCGAGGCGCATCGTGGCGACTGGTATGTCGTCGCCATGTCGGAGCCGGAAGGCTCCGGCGAGCGAATCTCGTGGCGGGCATACTTCGCCACGGACGGTGCAGTCGCCAGCTTTTACGGAAGCTACGCTAGTGGCGTAGTCTTCCACACCGAGGGCGGCATGATGCAGGACAGCATCGCCACCGCCCTCACGCATGAGTTCGCGCTCACGCGAGCCATGTCATGGTAATGTTTCCCCGCGTCGGTGGTACCGGCGCGGGGTTCTTCATACATTCGAAGAGCGTCCACGTGGTACGACCACCGTTCGCACGCACCAGCGCCCCATATTGTGGCGCTGATCTTTTTTCTGCGTCTCTCCAACATCACGAAATCTCCAATCCAGAATACATGCCAATATCCCAATATCCCGACGTAGCTTTTGTCTCTTGTCTCTTGTCTCTAGTTTTTCTACTTCCCCGCCGCCACTTCCGCCTCGGCCTCCGCTATCTTCGGCAGTGTCTTGATGACGGTGTCTGGCGTGAAGGATAGGCTTTCTATGCCACGCTTCACGAGAAATTGAGCAAACTCGGGGAAATCGCTCGGTGCCTGCCCGCAGATGCCGATGTACTTCTTTTTCGCTTTGCAGGCGCTAATGGCGGTGTCTATCATACGCTTCACGGCCTCATTGTTCTCATTTGCCACCTTTGCGACCACTGCATTGTCACGGTCGAGGCCCAGCACGAGCTGCGTGAGGTCGTTGCTGCCTATTGAGAAGCCATCGAAACGCTCAAGAAACTCGTCCGCCAAGAGCACGTTGGCCGGAATCTCGCACATGACGTATATCTTCATGCCGTTTGCCCTATCAAGGCCATGATGCTTCATCACCTCAAGTGTCTTGTCGGCTTCCTCAAGCGTGCGACAGAAAGGCACCATGGGGATCACGTTGTCGAGGCCCATTTCGGTGCGCACCTTGTGCAACGCCTCACATTCAAAGCCGAACGAGGTTTTAAACGCATCAGCATAATAGCGGGAAGCGCCGCGCCAGCCTATCATCGGGTTTTCTTCCTCCGGCTCATACAGCTCGCCGCCTATGAGCGTACGGTACTCGTTGGTCTTGAAGTCGGAGAAGCGAATAATGACGTCGTTGGGGTAAAACGCGGCAGCGATCTTTGCGATACCCTCCGCAAGCTCGTCCACGTAGTACCGCGTCTTGTCTGTGTAGCCCGTGGTGAGCTCGTCTATCGCGGCTACAATGCGCTTTTTGTCCTCCTGCCCTTCGCCGGCGTACCACTTGAGCTTGTCATACTCCACGAGGGCGTTGGGGTGAATGCGGATGTGGCTCATGATGATAAACTCGAGCCGCCCGAGCCCGATGCCGTTTACGGGCAGGAAGTGGTTTTTGAAGGCCTCCTCGGGACTTCCGATGTTGACCATCACTTTGGTCTTGAGCTTGGGTAGATTGTCGAGGCGATGCTCCACCACCCTGAACGGCAGCTGGCCCTCAAGCACGCGGCCATCCTTGCCGCCGCTGTTGTCCACCGTGACATCCATGCCGTCATGGAGCACTTCTGTCGCATTGCCGGTGCCTACGATGCACGGGATACCAAGCTCGCGTGAGACGATAGCCGCGTGGCTCGTGCGGCCACCCTTGTCGGTCACGATAGCGGAGGCTATTTTCATGATGGGCTCCCAGTCCGGGTCGGTAATGACCGTCACAAGCACCTCGCCTTCCTTAAACTCATTGATGTGCGCTGCGTCCTTGATCACGCGCACCTTGCCGGTGGCTATCTTGGTGCCCACGGAGGTGCCTTTGGTGATAACAGGGCCTTCCTTTTCAAGCACATGCTCAACATACACGTTCTTATCGCGCGTGGACACTACTGTCTCAGGCCGCGCTTGCACTATGTACAGCTCACCCGTTTTGCCGTCCTTGGCCCACTCCATGTCCATCGGCTGGTAGTGGCCGTGCTTTTGGGAGAAGTGCTTTTCTATCTCCACCGCCCAGCGCGCGAGCCGTTCCGCCTCTTCGTCCGTGATGCAGTAGCGGTCGCGGTCTGCAGGCGGCACGTCCACAATAGCGCCACCTTTCTCGCCGTACACCATCTTGATATCCTTCACGCCGATATCGCGGGCTATGACACCATGCAAACCTTTCTCCAGTGCCGGCTTGAACACTATGAAGGAGTCTGGCGTGACCTTTCCCTGCACTATCATCTCGCCCAAACCATACGAGCCTTCTATCACCACCACTTTGTCAAAGCCCGTTTCAGTGTCGATGGAGAACATCACACCGGACGTAGCCATGTCGCTGCGCACCATCTTTTGTACGCCCACAGAAAGTGCCACGTCTGTGTGGGAAAAGCCCTTGTCGGCGCGGTAGCTGATGGCTCGGTCGGTAAAGAGGCTCGCGATGCACTTCTTTGTGGCTTCTATCACGTCTGCCTCACCCACCACATTGAGGTATGTCTCTTGCTGGCCTGCAAAAGATGCCCCGGGAAGGTCTTCTGCCGTAGCGCTTGAGCGCACCGCTACGTCTTCCGCACCCTCAAGCTCCACGAGCTCCTTGTACGCTACCGACACGGCTGTCTTGATCTCGTCCGGAAGCGTGGCGGCCAGTATGAGCTCGCGCACCTTTTTGCCGCGTGCTTGCAGGTCTTCTATGTTGTGCGTATCAAGGCCGTGTAGCGCTTCGGCTACCGACGTGCGCAGGCCAGTCGCATCAAAAAATACGTTGTACGCTTCCGCCGTAATGGCGAAGCCGTTCGGCACGCGGACGCCGAGCGGCAGAAGCTCGCGCACCATTTCACCGAGCGCTGCATTTTTACCGCCAACGAGAGGCACATCGGCTATGGTCAGGTCTTTGTACCAAATGACCAGCGGTTTGCGGGTATCGCTCATAGGAGTAATTGGGCGGTGCACATGCGCAACGTGAGCTGCGAAGTGCGTGCGCCGTTAAGGTACTAAAAAGATCACGAAAACTACTGTTTCAAAGTGACCGCAAGGTCAGCAATGTTAGCTCCAGTGTACCCCGTGACAATACCTTGATGCAATGTTGAAAAGTAGGATAACGAGTCGTTCGCGGCAAGGTACGCCTCGTGGTCGAGCCCCACCTCGCGTGCGCGGCGCAGAGTCTCAGTGTCCGCAATAGCTCCCGCAAGGTCGGTGTTGTCCCTGCCATCAGACGCAAGCGAAAGCACGAGCTCGCCCTCACGCACATCGCGCAGTGCACCGAGTGCCAGTTCTTCGTTTCTACCGCCTTTGCCGTGGCCGTGTATAGTGACGGTCGTCTCACCACCATACAGATACGCAGTGCGTGCCGGTACGTCATGAAGCGTCCGCGCCATGGCACTTCCCACATCGCGGGCTTCACCCGTGATGCGCCGGTCTTGCACACCTGCCGCGTAGCCGAGCGCTTCGGCTTCTTTTTGCATGGCGTCAAGCGCGGTCTTGTTTGTAAGCGCAAGAATGTTGCGTACTTTGGCAAAAAGCCCCGGCTCACTATGGCTCTCCATAAGGTGCGTGCGCGAAAAGGTCGCCTCTGCGATGCCATACTTCTCAAGCACGGCGTGCGCGTCCTCTACGCTTGTCTCATCCGGCACAGTGGGGCCCGAAGATATTACGGCCAGGTCGTCACCGGGTACATCCGAAAAGATAAGCGCTACCGTCCGCGTGTTACGAAGCGCCGCCGCAAGGCCACCGCCCCGCGCGCGCGAGATGTGCTTACGCACCGTGTTGAGCTCGCTGATGGTGGCTCCCGCGCGAAAAAGCGCCACGATGAGCTCCTTTTCTTCCGCGGCCGTGTGGCTCAGAGGTGCGCAGAGAAGCGTCGAGCCACCGCCTGATATCACGACCAGCGCAAGCGAACGCTCCGAGAGACTTTCTGCCAGATGCAGTAGCTCACGTGTGTGGGCCACGTTTTCGTCCGACGGGTACGGATGCGTGCCTGCAAGCACACGCACGCGCGAAAGCCCGGCCGGCGCACGCACATCTATCACGATGCCGCGTGTGAGCCGCTCGCCGAGCACCGCTTCGAGCTCAAGTGCGGCGTCGAAGGCGCACTTTCCCACGCCGAGGAGCACTATTTCATCGTACTGTGTAAGGTCATACGTCTCACCCGCTACCGTGAGCATGTCGCCGGCGAGACTCACCTGCGAGCGTATCACGGCCGGGGTCAGGATGGCGGCGAGGCCCGCCTCGGCTATCCGAAGCGCATCCCGCCGCGCGTCTGTGGTCGCAAGCTCCGCGAAGTTTTGTATGAGGTGGGACATACTGATACGTATTAAAAGTATAGCATGGGTGGTGATTACGTCGTGCGCTCAGAGCAACGTAGTGTTCGTAAAATCGCAAGCACCAAATCTCAAGCTCCAAATAACCCGTAAACAGCAAAGCACCCAAGATACAATAACCAGATTATGTTACTGAACCGGAAATTATGTGTTTACTCCGGCACGTTTGTAGTTTGGTGCTTATTTGGAACTTGAGATTTTGAATTTGTGATTTCATCCTTCGCTAAACTTTCTCATTATTACCTGTTCTGTAGAAAAGCAGGTCAATGCGAGGAGCCTGCGACGAAACAATCCAGAAACGCGCCGCAAACTCTAGATTGCTTCGCTGCGGCTCGCAATGACGGACACGTAAAGTCCATCATTTCTACAGGGCAATTAGTACCTCTTAAAAGAAACTTTATCCTATCCTCCGCCCGTGCTACCATATTCGCCAATGTCTGCACGTCGTACCGCACCCATTCCGCGCACACACCTTCGCATCGGGCGCTCCGCAGCGGGCCTTGGCCTTTTTGCGACCGCACCGATTCGGGCAGGTGAATATATTGAGTACACAGGTACGCTCTACAAGAACAGCGAAGTCTTGGGTTGGACTACGAAGTATCTCTTTGAGGTGAACAACCGCTGGACGATAGACGGCAGCGGGCGTGACAACCTCGCGCGATACATTAACCACCAATGCAAGCGAGCAAACTGCGAGTCGGTGCTCGCAGGCAGGCGCGTGTTCATCAAGGCGTTGCGGAACATAGAGCCTGGTGAGGAGCTCACGTACGACTACGGCGAGGAGTACTTTGATGAGTTCATAAAGCCGCACGGGTGCAGGTGTGTGAGTTGTACGAAACTTGCGTGATTTATTAAAAAATGCTATAATATATAGCAGTACGACTGTAGCGGGAGGGATATTGTGATTCTCGCACCAAAGACACCCGTCGTAACAATCTGGCGGGACCTTATACTCGTCCCGTTCGACTACGAAGACCTGCCGCTTTGGTACGCCTGGCGGCAAAGCGAACGGGTGGCTCGCTTCATGCGTGGCAGTCGAGCACAAAGTTTGTCGCTCAGCAAGATCATGGGCTCGAGCGAGATACTGGCTCCGTGGCCGGGGCAGACCTGGCAGTGGCTCCTGCGTGGGAGTGACAACACGCCGCTCGGCTCCATCTCCGTCCTTTTCATGCCGCACGGCGTGAACTGGGGTGAGACGCTCATCGGGCCCGACGAGGTGGCAGGCCGCGGCATTGGAAGCGCCGTCAAAGGCGCGGTGCTTGAGCGGCTCTTTCAAGAGCCGAGCGTGGAGTACGTGCGTACCTACGTAGACCCGCACAATACCGCCAGCCTGCGTATGAACCAAAAGCACGGCGCGGTGCTCCAGCCCGACGGTCACCTGCTCTTTCAGCGTCCGCTCTTGCGCGGACCACGCGGTACTCCTTGAGTGCCGCGTGTTTTTTATAGAAGCGCTACCGCGTACCACACCCCTATACCGAGGAGGATAAAGGCTTCCGCGAGGACGGCCCATTTGGTGAACGAGCCGCTTGTCATCCAAAGCTTGAGACGCCACGCCGCAACACCGAATATAATGAGCTCATCGAGCATGTACATGAACACATAGAGCGCGATATGTGTGAGGTAACTCACTGTCGAAACCCCCGCATCGGCAAGGAGCGCCGCAAACGCGACGGGCACCGCCGCCGAGCATGGGAACTCCACCACCGCGACCACAAGCGCAAAGAGCGCCACAAGGCCGAGGAGCGAGAGCAGAGCGGTTTTGTCCGTAAACGCATGCGCAGTATGTGCAGAGAGGCGCGCAATGAGTGGCGACTCTGAGAGCTCGCACACAGCGCCTTGCTTTCGCATACGCAGGTACTCCTTGAGGAAGTACAGCCCTCCTCCGAGCGAGAGCAGCATGATCCCCACCTTCATGACCCCGATGTATGGCCCGACAAAGGTGAAGAGGTGATACCAAAGCACGATAAGAGCACCGTAGGTGAGTGCCGTGATACCCACGAAAGCCCCGCCGAAAAGCACGATGGCTCGCCTGCGCTGCAGCTTGAGAGCCAGGCCGATGATCATCACGAGAGCACCAAGCGCGCATACATTGAAGCCGTCCAGAAAGCCGAGCACGAGCGCGAGCACCGGGAGCGAGAACGCCGCAGGATCAATGGAGCCTACAAAAGGCACACGAAATGTTTTAGGTGCGGCGGGTGCCGCCTCACGTCCAAGGGCACGCAGTACGGTCTGCTCTATCTCAAGACCCGTGGTCTCTGCGGTGCTAAAGCCGGATATCACATCATCGCCAATGATGGTAATGGGCACCGTGCCGAAGTACCGCCCCGCCCCGCGCTCTTCCAGAAGCACGCGCATACGCTCCACGTGTGCGGGGTCGCTTACGGGGTAGCGACTTACCGTGACCTCCGGATACTTCTGTTCAAAATCGTCCAAAAACGCCTGCTCCGCTATGCAGTGCGGACACGTCTCACTGTAGAAAAAAAGTACTTCAACAGACGGAGCCTCAGGCGGTGCGGTGAGCTCTTGTGCGTACACGACACCAGCGCCAAACACGAACGCACACGCTGCGAAAAATAGTGAGAGATGTTTCATATACGGAAAGGATATACCGCGCGGGAGAACTTTTCCAGTGCCGCTCACGAAATCGTCGGTACATATGGACTTACGAAGTCCATATGTACCAGGGTGCGCTATTACACAAATCCCCCGCTAAACGCTGCACGCAGGATGGACTTTTCGGCACGGCGAGGTCGGTGGCGGTTTGGGTTTGGTGGGTGTGGGGTGCGAACTTTTTCGGAGAGGTGTTGAGGGGGGTTGAAATTATACACGCAAAATGAACGTAAATTGGATATCCCCGATTCCTGAAATTACGCCTGTCTTCAATTCCCCGGCTTTACGCGCGGTTCAGAACAGCGAAAAAGCGCCGTGCGTGTGATAGAGAATATTCCAGCAACGCCAGCGCTTCTTCAACATCTTCAACTGTACACTCGTGTGTTCCGTGTTTTCGAAAATGAAACGTATTGCGTAAGGTATTTACTTTCAAAATATGCTCTGCCGTTTCTTTCTTCAGTACGTTTTCAGTTTGCAGATGCTTGACGAGTTCTTGAAAGGAAATTTCAGGCTCCGATTTCTCTACATACTGCTCAAGCGCCATAATGAGCGTGCCTTCATATTTTTTGCCAGTATCGTCAACGCAAATGTAATTTTTGGGCAGTGCTTGTTTTCGCCTGTACTCACACTTCTTTATTTTTCGTGCCTTTGACTCATATGCTGCAAACAGCACAGCCTCGAGCACCGAGATCGTGTACAGAACAATAGTGCGATACTTCTCTGTCTTGTGCTTCGGGTTTGCGAGCGTCTTGGTCTCGTCGTAAAGCACGAAAATGAATTCGAGCGCGTTCTTGACGCGCTCGGGTAAGTGTTCACTTGTGCTAATACGCTGGTCCATTGTGTACGTCAGGACCCATGCGCGAGCTTCAGGAGGCGCGACAGTGAGGGCACGCCCTCCTTTTTGAGCTCGGTGTGGAGCTCTTGATCAGAGCGGTACTTCAAATCAACGCCATATTTCTTTTCAATGGTACGCACGAGTGCATCAGGGCGCTCTTCGCGCCGCTGACCTAGCGATTTTTTGGTACGGTCCTTGCTCATACGCCTACTATACACCCGAAGGGCGCAAGGTGCGAACGCAGCTATTCCCCAACCCACGCTTGCCGTGGCATGAAATTTCTAAGCCACACCTTCAGACATTAAAAGGTTCACTGTCCCTGAATTCGCGCAATGCGAGGCTCTACAGAGCGGTTTGCGGGAGGTGTGCGGAAGTACCTTCTCGTATATTGACAAGGTGGTATATGTCCTGGTATAGTACTTGTCAGTATTTGACCATGCAGAGGAGCAGTGATGCACAAGAAAAATGAACTGTCACCTGCAGAAATGCAGAAGGTCATATCGTATGTGACCCATGTATACAACGATGTGCAGTCGTTCTCGGCACAGGGAGCGGACGCATATCATTACCAAGCGTACTTCACTGGGACTGCCACGAGTCGGGGAGAGAAGGTCTACCTGCTTATTCGTGTGGAGGGGATTTCGCGCAGAGGCAGGGTAAAGAGCCTTACGAGCACTTACACCACGGCAGAGATGCGAGATGCCGAAGTCCGAAAGATTGCTGCGCCGGACGTTCCGTACAGGCAGGTGACCCTGGCCGGTTCCTTCCAGTATGACCTTGACTTCGATAGTGGCAGCTATACTACAGACGAGCTGTGTGAGCAAGATGCCAAAATCTGGCTTTCCGGAGGGGGTCCCGAAGGTAAGGAAGTATGTGTCATCGGAAACTGGCTGTCTGGAACAGCGCGCGAGAAGGCAATCAAAGAGTTCAAGCAGCAAGTACAACAGCGGGACGAAGAAATTCGCTTGTTCAAAGAAAAATGGGGGCTGAAGTGAGGCTTTTTACACGATTTTTCGGCCCGTAACTGACCTGCCTGACGCGGCAGGTCATTTCTTGTTCGACGTCCAATACTTGGTTTCTCTTGCCCGCAACTCGTGAGGCGGTGCGGTCCGCAATGACGATTGATGGGCATTTATCTCATGGGGCACGCCCCAGACGAGCATGCGCGGTTCATGGTGTTTGCGAAGTTGTCCCTGCCCCCAACAACGTACACAGTTTACGAAACCGTGTAGTAAGGTGGATGAGAAGGTGGCTGCCGTCAATTTCTCTACTCCTTTCCCATTGCGTCTTCTATAACGACGGTCGTCGTTATAGAAGACGCAATCAGTCTGCGATGTGCGTTTTTTGCCTATGTAGAAATTAAC
>CAYWMQ010000008.1:0-9161 GCA_964459635.1 uncultured Candidatus Saccharibacteria bacterium
TTTGCAGACAACCTAAAGGTACGTGATATACTAGTGAATGTCAGACGGGTGAACGTATGAAGTGGGGTGGCTGTGGGTAGATATGGCTACTTTCTACTTTCTACTTTCTACTTTCTACTTCGTCCCATGATCTACTTCGACAACGTCTCTAAGTTTTACGACGACAAGTCCTTCGCGATACGGGATATTACGCTCTCCATTGCGCCCGGGGAGTTCGTGTCCATCGTAGGGCATTCGGGTGCGGGCAAGACCACACTCCTCAAGCTCTTGCTTGTGGAGGAGCGTCCGACCGATGGCGCGGTGTACTTTCAGTCCACCAACGTGCACGAGCTTCGCCGCTCACATCTCAACCAGTACCGTCAGCGTGTCGGTACCGTTTTTCAGGACTTTCGCTTGCTTCCAAACAAGACGACCTACGAGAACATCGCATTCGCGATGGAGGCGGCCGGCAGGCTTGATGAAGAGATAGAGGCGGACGTGCCGCATGTACTCTCGCTCGTAGACTTGGAGCACAAGATGTGGAGCTTCCCGCACGAGTTGTCGGGAGGTGAGAAGCAGCGTGTCGCGATCGCCCGTGCAATAGTTAATCAGCCGGATGTCATTATCGCCGATGAGCCGACAGGCAATTTGGACCCGATCAACACGTACGAAGTGGTGCAGATACTTAAGAAGATCAACGACCTTGGCACCACGGTATTGCTCACCACGCACAACAAGGGCGTCATTGACTCGCTGGGCCGTCGGGTCGTCACCATGGACGGCGGCCGCGTGGTGCGAGACGATGCAACAGGGCGGTATGTACTATAGACAAAAGATAAGAAACAAGAGACAAGAAATACGATACTACTCACTAACCACTTCTCGCTAACGAATATGGCACGCATAGAAAAAAAACTTTGGCCGGAATACTACGAAGCGTTCGAAGCCGGCACGCGCCACGCGGATTTGCGGCTAAACGATTTTGACATAGCCGAGGGTGACACGCTCGTCCTGCGCGAGTGGGATCCTTCGATCTCGGACTACACGGGTCGTTCACTTGAGCGCACCGTTACCCACGTGCATCGATTCAACCATGCCGATCTGGAGCGCTTTCACCGCATCGAGACCATTCTTGACAAAGGCCTGCAGGTGATATCGCTTGAGTAGACAGCATATATTCGTAGCATTCGCAATAATTCGTAGATTAGTATCGAGTATGTTCCTCACACTTAAACGCATCGTCCGTGCAGGGTTCGTAAGCTTCTGGCGCAACGGCTTCGTGTCCGTGAGCTCCATTGTCGTCATGACCATCACGCTCTTCGTGATAGGCTCGCTCGTGTTTCTCAACGCGATGCTTACCGCGTCCCTGGAGCTCTTGCGCGACAAGGTTGATGTGAATGTCTACTTTGAGGTGGATGCGCCTGAAGACTCGATCCGTGCGGTGGAGACGGCCCTCAAGGGACTACCGGAGGTGAGGGAAGTGACTTACACATCCCGGGATGACGCACTTGCGCGCTTCAAGGAGCGCCACAAGGACGACGAAATAGAGCTACAGGCATTGGAGGAGCTGGGCGACAATCCTCTTCGCGCCTCGCTCTCAGTAAATGCCGTAGATCCCTCACAGTACGAGCGCATCGACAACTTCCTCAAGAACGACCCATCCACGCTTGCATCGGGCGGTGAGTCGCTTATCGCAAATGTCAACTTCGCGGACAACAAGCCGGCTATCGACAAGCTCACACAGGTCATCAACGCGATAGAAACGTTTGGGGTGGCGGTGTCGAGCGTGCTCATCGTTGTATCTATTGTCATCGTCTTCAACACCATTCGCCTCGCTATATACATTGCACGCGAAGAGATAGCCATTATGCGGCTGGTGGGTGCGAGCGACGCATACATCCGCGGGCCGTTCGTGTTCGAGGGCATGATGTACGGCTTCATTTCCGCGCTCATTACGCTCATTGCATTTTACCCGCTCACGCTGTGGCTCGGCCCCGCGACGCAGGACTTCTTTGGCAACATTAACCTTTTCACCTACTACATCTCACACTTCGGGCCCATGTTCCTCATGCTCATGGGTACCGGCATGCTCCTTGGTGCGCTCTCAAGCTTCCTCGCGGTCAAAAAGTATTTGAGGGTGTAAACACCCCCGCCGCAACACACGTCCTGCGCGCTACTAGTCTTTTGGTGCGTGAACTACCATGAGGCACTCACTAAGCACTGCTTCAAGCCGGTCGAAAAGATCGACAGTATCAAAAAGCAGAGCTTTGAAAGCAGAGCGCTCCTCACTCTGAGGCATATCCACGAGCAGCGCATATGCATCGCTTGCGTATCCTACATCAGACATAGGTCCTTCCATTGGTGGAAAACGCTCAAAGAAATCGTTTAACGAATGTACGAGCTGGCGTGCCTTAGCTATACGCGTTTCAGGCTCGTCATACTGTAGTGCATCCCACTGGCCCAGTAGTGGGCGGCCAGCCGCGCTCACTACTCGTAGGTGCTCCGATACACGTAGAAGCCGCGCATCCATTCCTTCCATATTATTCTCTGCGTCTTGGGGTTGTTTTTCCTCCATAGGCGACCGTCTACGTCGGTATGGTAAGTATCGCGCGCCGGAGCTGTATGCACAAGGTAGGCCCGGCGTATACACGCCGGGCCGGCTCCTATGCGCGCAGCATAGAGAGAAATACGTCGTGTTTCATGAGTGTGGCACAGTCGCGACCGTAGTAGGTAATGAGCGCAAGTCCATGCCCCAGCACGTCCTGCTGTGTGAGCGGTGCAAGCGCATGCGCGTGCCGTAGCTCGGTGAGTGATACGCGCGGTAGCGCAAAACGCGATAGTTGTCTTTGCAGTTTTGCTTCTCGTGTCCGTGCAAATGTCGGTCCGAACAGCACGAAGCGCTCGCCTGCCGGATCGGTAAGCAGCCATACGGTGAGCTCAGTGTCCTCCGCCAAAAGGTCCAGTACATGTGCACCGTCGGCTGCATCTTCCGCAAGTACAGAGTGGTGAGGTACCGCGGCAGGCTGTATCTCTACCACATTGAAGTAATCGTGCAGCTCAACCGTACGCTCTTGTCTTTTTTTCAGCATGTGACGCCAGCGAGGCGGCGTTGTGTGCGCGACAGACGCTTCAGGGGCGGGTTCCGGTACGGGGAGGGTTTTTTCCAGAGCGCGTGTCACTTTGCTTCCGCCGTGACCTCGCGTAGTGTGGAGCCATGGGCGCAGGTGGTGTCGCAGGGTTGCCCACGGCACGAGCACCACGCTGCCGTATCGTACGGCCGGTCTGCTGGTGGTAAGCGGTATCGTGCCGTCTTCTTGCGTGAGCAAGGCCGGGGTGGGTAAGCGTGTCACAAGTTCGGACGTGCGATCTTTCCAGCCGGGCAAAAGCATGTGTAGGAACTCGGCATATGCGCTGAGTTCGAAGCCTACAAGCGTCAGGCCTTTTCGACCACGGTAGAGCGCAACCGCTTTGTGTTGCTCAAGAACAGCTTGCTCAAGTGTTAACGCGTGCTGTTCACCAAAGTACTTTCTTGGATGTTTGAGTACGGCAGGTGCCGTCATTAGGCGCATCAGGTCTGCCACCGTGTTGACGCATTCTGTATCTTTCATGAAGCACATCCTCCAAGAACTATCCTTTTGTGAGCCTAGCCGTGGGGAACGCATTCGTCAAGCGCGACCGTGACCGGGTCGAGCTTAGATGGAGCCACGTAGGACGACCTTATACGTACGTCCGGCTCGTGGCTTTGCCGTATTCGGCGCATGTTTGGCCAAACCCCGCATACGAACCCCGCATACGCCGCCCCGCACAAGTTGCAACGCAACTCGTGCGGAGGGTATACTGTAAGTCGTTATGGCAGCCCGCCCCAAACGGACCCCCAAGGCAAAGTGCACCAAGTACATCTTTGTCGTCGGCGGCGTCATGAGCGGCGTAGGCAAGGGTGTCACCACCTCCTCGATCGGCACCATTCTGAAAGCACGCGGCATAGCGGTGACCGCTCTCAAAATAGACCCGTACATAAACGTGGACGCGGGCACCATGAACCCCACCGAACACGGCGAGGTGTTCGTGCTTACCGATGGCGACGAGACGGACCAGGACATGGGCAACTACGAGCGCTTTCTCGATACCACGCTCACGCGCACTAATTACATGACGACCGGACGCGTGTATGAAAGCGTCATACGCCGAGAGCGCAATCTGGAGTACAAGGGCAAGTGTGTGCAAGTGGTGCCGCACATACCGCTTGAGGTCATCCGCCGCATAGATGCCGCTGTCGCCGAGGCAAAGGCCGAGGTTGCTGTCGTGGAAATAGGCGGCACGGTAGGCGAGTACGAAAACATCCTTTTTATAGAAGCTATTCGTCTTCTCAAGATACGCAAGCCCGAGGATGTCATAACCGTGATGGTGAGCTACCTGCCGGTGCCGAGCAAAGTGGGGGAGATGAAAACGAAGCCCACACAGCACGCGGTGCGTACGCTAAACGGTACAGGTATCCATCCGGACTTTATCATCGCACGCAGCGAACGTGCGCTTGACATGAAGCGGAAAGAAAAGATCGCACTTTTCTGCAACGTGCCCGCGGAGCGTGTCATCAGCGCTCCCGATGCTGACAGCATTTACGAGATACCGCTCAACTTCGAGCGTGACAAGCTTTCCGACGGACTCTTGGAGCGCCTGGGTATCCGTGCAAAAAATGGCACACACATGGACCCTTGGGAGTCTTTCGTACGCAAGAGTCGTCGAGCCGCGAAGACCGTACGCATCGCGGTGGTCGGAAAGTACTTCGACACCGGCGACTTTGTACTCTCCGATGCGTACATTTCCGTACTAGAAGCCATCAAGTTCAGCTCATACGCACTCGGTGCGAAGCCGGACATACGTTGGCTCAATGCAAAAGACTTCGAACACGGCGTGCCGAAAGGTGCGTTTGAACAGTATGATGGCATCCTGGTCCCGGGTGGTTTTGGTGAGAGTGGCATTGAAGGCAAGATACGCGTCATCGAGTACGCTCGTACGCACAAGGTGCCGTACTTCGGGCTCTGCTACGGTATGCAGCTCATGGTCATAGAGTATGCGCGACACGTCTTAGGCCTTGCCGGAGCGCATACGGTGGAAATAGATCCGCGTACGAAGTATCCCGCCATTGATATCATGCCCGAGCAAAAAGAGCTCATGAGGAGCCAAAACTACGGTGGCACCATGCGCCTCGGCTCGTACCCGGCACAGCTTGAAAAGGGCAGCTTGGCACATGCTCTCTACAAGAGCGATCGTATAGAAGAGCGCCACCGACATCGCTACGAAGTCAACCCGGAGTACATTGAGCGCTTGCGCGCCGGCGGGCTTGTCTTTTCGGGCACGTCGCCCGATGGTGTACTTATGGAGATAGCGGAGCTACCCAAAGCGCAGCATCCTTTCTTCGTAGGTACGCAGTTTCACCCCGAGTTTACCGCACGTCCGCTCTCTCCGCATCCGCTTTTCACCGGCTTCATTAAGGCCGCGTTACTTCGCGCAGGGCACTAGGTGCCCGTACCGGTGTTGGTGCCGCATCCCGCGAAGCGCGTGGCGCTCTTTTCGTGTATAGTGTGTCCGATGCAGAACACTCGCGCCATAGATGCTGGCCTTATCGACGATTTCATGCCCTTTACGGTGCAGGACTACGAGAGTCTGCGCTATACCAACGACCGTTCAGTGAAGGACGCGTTCATTGCGGGTGACTTGCCCGAGCCGCACCTTCGGTACAGCGATGTGGAAATACTGGGCGTTAAAGACAGACTTGAGCGGCTTGCCGAGTTTGAGTCTGTAGTGCTTGCTCACGGCGATGAAAGAGTCCGTCGGGCGTACGTGCCACGCATAGAAGAAGTACGACACAAGTACCATTTGCTTGAGGCTGCCGGTGCCGGCGATGATGTGCGCGTGTTCGAAATGTCCCGGCTCATGTATGGCGCTCCGCGTAAGGAGTACTTCCAGTACGCACTCTCGCTGCTTTCCACTCGCATAGACAGGGTGCGTGCAGGCTTTGGAACGCGCGATAGAGTGGCGCATGCGCTCGACATGCTCACCTCCCTTGTGAATGCGGGAGGCGCGGGTGTCCCGCTTTGGGCTGTGCACACCTTTCCGCCTATGGCTCATGAACTTGAGGGGTCCGCGCTTACCGCTCGCGAGATACGTGATGCGTGTGAGCAGGCTTTTTTACGTTTCGGCATATCGGACTGGCACGCTATCATTGACGCGCCGGGTGAGCGCACCACCTTTAACACCAACCAGACGCTTCGTACGGTGTTCATCCCAAGCGACGAAGATATTCAGCTTCGCAAGTATGTGCTCACGCGGCAGCGGGTAGACGCGCTGCTTGCGCATGAGGTGGGTACGCACGTGGTGCGCCGCGCACGGGGGCTTCGGAGTCCGCTTGCGCTGCTTGGGACAGGTCTTGCTTCGTACCTTCGCGGCGAAGAGGGTATCGCTACGTACCGCGAGCAGCGGGTGAGCGGGGCTGAAAGCTACGCGGGTGCATTCGGGTACCTGGCCGTGTCATGGGCGGCAGGCCTCGACGGCACACCGCGCACATTCAGAGAGCTCTTTGATGTGCTCGTGCCATATGTCCTGGTGTCGAGTCTCGACTACGCGCTCACGCATGATGAGCCGGTGCAGTGGGGAGAGCTTGAACGGCGCGTGGTGCGCAGCGCGTGGGCACGCTGCGTGCGTGTTTTTCGAGGTACAAGCGGCGCCACCGCCGGTGCATGCTTTACAAAAGATATCGTGTACCTCGAGGGAAATGTCGCCATATGGGAGTTGGTCACACGTAATGCGGAGGTGGAGGCCACATTCGACCTTGGGAAGTACGACCCGGCGAACCCCGAGCATTGCAAGCTTTTGGCCGATGTGGGGATGCTGTAAGCTATGTGAGCATAGCTTCATGCGGAGCGCATCTGCCTCTGGTACTGTATAGGTATGAAACTCATCCGTAGCGCCGGTGTCATTCTGCTTTTGGCGGGAGCGGGACTTTCGCTCCATAGTGTGGCATGGGCCGCACCCGCCCGCGAGGCTGTAGTGTCGCCTGCCACACCCACCACACCCACCACGACGGCCACCACCACGGTCGCCACCTCGGGCCCGAGCATCCTGGAGGCGCTCAATCAACCCAAGCAAGACCTCACGCAGCCCGAAGAAGATATGGAGCGTGACGAGATATTTTTGCTCTTTGAGAAACGGCGTGTCGATACACCGAACGCTTTGAATTTTCTTGCCTACTGGGTGCAGAAGGCGACAGCGCTCGGCACCCCGGCAAACACTATAGTGCTCATCTTGCTTATTCCCGTGCTTGCGACGCTCATTTCCTTCGTGAGGGTAATAGTGGGCCTCCCATCACTTGAAATGCTTGTGCCTATTGTGCTCGCGTTTGCGCTCGTGGCGGTAGGTATTTCGACCGGCCTCATGCTGCTCGCCGCTGTTGTGCTTGCGTCTTTTGCGTCAAGGGCACTCTTACGCAACGTGCGCATCATGTACTTCCCGAAGCGTGCCATTTCCCACTTGCTTCTGGCGTTCTTTGTTTTTGCGGCGCTCACGATCGGCGTCATTATTAACCCCGACAGCATCCGACAGCTATCGATATTTCCGGTACTTATCATTACGCTCTTGGGCGACTCAATAGTGTCCGTACAGCTCCACAAGACGGTGCGTGAGACGCTCATCATCACGTCTGTCACCCTCGTGCTCGGTATTGTCGGCTTTCTGCTCGCCACCTCGACCGCCGTACGTGACCTCATACTGCTCTACCCGGAGGTTGTGCTCCTCACCTTGCCCATAAACCTTGCGATCGGGCGGTACTTCGGCCTGCGCGTGACCGAGCTGGTGCGCTTCCGCTCCCTCAGGTAGTTTGACCGATATGGCTGTAAGTCAAGCAATTCTCGGGATGAACGCCCGCAACTTCCTCTACATCCGCCGTCTCAACAAGCGGTCGGCCAAGGAACGTGCGGACGATAAGCTTGCGACGAAGCAGCGGTTGCTTGCAGAGGGCGTGCCCACCACGGGGCTTCTCGCCGCGTTTACACATTTCACGGAGGTCCGAGCGTTTGACTGGACGGCGCTTCCAAGCGACTTTGTGGTAAAGCCCGCACGCGGCTACGGCGGAGAAGGGATCATAGTGGTACGGAAGTGGGACGGCAAGCAGGGTGTCCGTGTAGGCGGAGGAACCTTAGGCGTGCATGAGTTGGAACAGCATATGTTCGATATCTTGGATGGGGCGTACTCAATGGACCATCTGGGCGATAGCGCGTTCATCGAAGAACGCCTGGTGGTGGCGGGTACGCTAAAGAAACTCTCCGCGGGTGGTGTGCCCGACATACGCGTCATTGTAGCGGAACGTGTGCCCGTGATGGCTATGCTGCGGCTTCCGACTGAGGCGTCCGGCGGCAAGGGCAACCTGCAGCAGGGTGCGGTGGGAGTGGGTATAGACATGCGCACGGGCATTACCACGTACGGTGTGTACTACAAGCATCCGGTCGTGCACCTGCCCGGCACGAAAACAAAGGTACGCGGCATCAAGGTGCCGCAGTGGGACACCATACTCAGTATTGCGGCGCGAGCGCAGGAGGCGTCGGGCTTGGGCTTTGCCGGTATCGATATTGTGCTCGACGAGCACAGGGGCCCGCTCGTGCTTGAAGTGAATGCGCGGCCCGGGCTAAAGATACAGCTTGCGAACAGAACATCGCTCCGCACGCGGCTTGAGCGGGTGGGTGGCATGTCGGTGAGCTCGCCCGAGCGCGGGGTGGAGCTCGCAAAGAAGCTTTTTGCGGAGGACACGCTTGCCGATGTACCCGAAGAAACGAACGTTCTGCACGTAATAGAAAAAGTGACACTCTTCGGACAAAACGGCAAGAAAGTTGTCCAAGCCAAAATAGACACGGGAGCATGGCGCACCGCGCTCGACCACGAGCTTGTGCGCGAGCTCGGGCTCGACCCGCACCACCAGAAGGTGCGCATACGAAGCGGCTCGGGTGAGCAGGAGCGGCATACTGTGCGTCTCACCATGCGGCTGCGCAACAAAGAGATAGAGACAGTGGCAAGCTACAACGACAGGCGGCATATGCGCTTCCCGCTCATCATCGGCCGTCGCGACCTCAAGGGTTTTCTCGTAGACCCGACCGTGTATCCGGAGGATGTTACATAAGGCGAGTAGAAAGTAG
>CAYWMQ010000008.1:9261-12284 GCA_964459635.1 uncultured Candidatus Saccharibacteria bacterium
GTAGAAAGTAGAGGGGGACGAACAAAAAGAAACTTAGTATCTTTTTTGCTCCGTAGCCTTGGCGGTGGGTGAGAGTGCCACACGCATGGCTTTGCGTGTAAGCGAGCCATGCGCTAGTATGGTGCGGGGAAAAAATAGGAGGAATAAGTGAATAAACTACTGGCTGCCTTTGTGGGAATACTGCTTCTCGGGTGTTCGACCGCGTACGCGGCAGATCCATATGAGCCCGGCTCCTGGAGCATGTCGCTCGATATGCAGTCACCCTTTGCGCTTACCGGAGACTTTTGCTCCGGCAATGATCGTGGCTGTGACAATGACCCGCCCTTGCGGGGCAAAATGCTTCGCACCGGCACGCTCGGCGTGGCGTACCATCTGCCCGACATCTTTGGCGCAGAGCCGGTCTTTGGCGTGAGCGCCGCCGCACGACTCGCCGCATGGAAGGGTCACACGCGCTGGAACCACAACGTGGCGGAGGGAAGACAGGAGGGTGTCAAAGACGGCTACTTTCAGACGCTCACCGCCGAGGTAGGGCCGCAGCTCCATATACGGCTTGCTGACTTGGGAGACGGTGATGGTGTGTACCTTGAGCCGGCATTGCTACTCGGCGCATCATACCTTGATGTGCACGCCGCAGTGGGGCCTGCAGCAGGGAATGGCGTGTACCCGACCGCGGCCACAGAGATCGCGCTCACTGTACGCAGAGGAGCGTGGGCCGTGGGGCCTGTCTATACCGCGCGCATGTTCCCGACGTTTGAGCTTCCAAACGACGAGGATGTGCAGGGCTCTACGCGTATAGGTGATATGGTCACCCATGCCGCCGGTCTCCGGATCTCGTACTCTTTCTGACGCTTCTACGAGCCCCTACGGGGGCTCGTGCCATTTTGTTTGAGCGTAAGTCGCGGGGGTGGTAGTGTAGAGGCGGAGTACATAGGACGGAGTGCCCTTTGGATGGTGCGTTTTCCGCAGTCGGGCTTTGTGGTGCTGCTTGAACTGGAACGACACTGTCGTACCTACGTGGTTGCCGAGGACGAGAAAGTTGCAGAAGCATGTCTCGCATACGCAAGTACGCCGGGCCGCTACATTTGGCTTGTGTACTATGCAGGTGTGCATGATACGGGCATGGTGCTGACAGGTTCGTTTGCCCAGGCGCTGTGTGCGCACTTCGAGGTGGAGCACATAGCCCTTGAGGTACTCACGCACCTGTCACCTGCGGAGCTCTATGAGCGAGCCTGCGTACTGGCGGAGTACGAAGGCCGGCCAAAGCCTGCTGAGCCGCAGTCTATGACGGGCAACCATGTGCTCGCGTCATTTGTGCGACGACCGAATGTGAAGCACGAGAAGACCGTTATCGCCTTTCGTCCGAGAAAAAAAAGCGAGGATGCCTAGGAGCGTGCAGCAATGCATGCTCTTTTTTCCATCGGCTTGCTTCGTCCGCCACCTGTCTGCCGGCAGGTGGCTCGCTACAGCGACGAAGGCGGGTCCTTGCTTTAACTCGCGATTCATGCTCTAATGAGCACGGTTCAATAGGAGGAGGCTTCATGCAATACGCATTCCACTTGTTCTTGGGGTGCCGAGAAGACGACAAAGGTAGGCAAATACGTGTGCCGCATTTGGGAAAAAAAACTCCCGGCTGTGAGCTTATATACGCACGTATTAACGGAGAAGGTGCATGGGTATCGTCCACGCGAGACAAGGCTCATGTAACGCATGTCCGCACCGAGCTTACCGACGAGGAAGTGAACGGGATACTTCTCACCTTTCAGCTAACCCACACAGGTGACAGGCGTTCCGCCATTCGCACAGGTGTCTCGCCCGCCGTGCTTCAGCAATGGAGCGTAGAGGAAAACGGCGTTGCGGTGCCGGTCGTGAAGTGTAGACGCAACGCGAATGTCTTCGCTTCGCATGTGGACAGGCTCGGCTACGTGCACCCGTTTTGCCCAAAAGAGTCACGCAAGGCGGTTCAAGCAACATCGGCTGCGGAGCCACGCGACATTTTCCATGTCTACTACAGCACTGAGGATGGCACCTTGCGCCCCGGTGCTTCCCGTGAGAAAGCCGAGCGCGTCCTTATCGCTTTTGCACGTGGACGTGAGCTGCTCTGGCAGGCGGCGAGCGGCAACAGCTTTCGGTTGTACGGTGCCCCGGGCGTAGATCCGGCAACCGACGCTGACGCAGAGCTGTTGCAAAGAACGTTTGGGCTCAACCCCGGCGACCTAGCGCCTGCCGATACTCTCACGATGAGCCCGCGTGCGCTCTGGCGTCTTGCGTTTACACTGGACCGCAAGCCGCACGTCTCGTGTGCTAAGAGCGGCAAGCTTGCTATTGCCGTGGGATTGGAGGAGTTTGCGGCCCTTGTACCTCCCACGGCACACATCATTACGCTTTTTTCCCACGAATCGCGTGTGGCACAGACGTAAGCAGTGTCCTTTCGTACATACGCCGCTCGACGACACACTGTCGGGCGGCACTTTTTTATGGGCGCTGCACGGGCAAATGTGCGAACGTGTGCATGTTTGTGCACGTAAACGCAGCTGCGCATGAGTATCGGCACCAGCGAGGCTCTACAGGGCCACTACGAGAGCATGCACCAATGCATGCTCTCGTTTATTGCCAGCTTGTTGCGTCTGCGCGTCGGCTTGTGTATCGTGCGGTGAGAGGAGGACCAGGACATGAGTGCCAGGCACTATATACCGCTGCTCTATCGGCCGTTTGAGAGGACTATCGAATGCGCTAAGCATGAAGGGACAGCAAACGTCGTCCTGTGGTTTGACGAAGCTCACAAGGGCGGCTACAAATGGCGATACTTCACACGGGCGTTCACGCGGCCGCCGAGTGATTTCTGGACTCAGGTCATAACGTGTCTGGAGGACCATTTTGGGCTTCCGAAGGGCAGCGACCTCTCCATTCTCTGCACCCCGCCCGGAAAGCTTGTGGCACGAGGTCAGGCGCACGCGGCTCTGTTTGACCGTACGTACGTGACGCCTACGGGCCTTAGCCACACGCACCACCTTGTACAAGCTGCG
>CAYWMQ010000008.1:12384-25727 GCA_964459635.1 uncultured Candidatus Saccharibacteria bacterium
TAGGACCCAGGTTTCTGGCACCTGTTATCTAGGTTCGAGTCCTAGTCCGGCAGCACAGCACATTACTTGGAAACATACGTGTCCCCGTTTCACTCGCTCGCTTGTCTGTAGGACCCAGGTTTCTGGCACCTGTTATCTAGGTTCGAGTCCTAGTCCGGCAGCAGCCATGTGAGACCTACCGAGACGGCTAAAATTGCCGTTTCGGTTAAAGAGTTCTGAGAACCAGTCATGGGCTCGAACCCGAAGGAAAATCACAGGTACTATTCCGAAGAATTGCATACCCGGTGAGTCCGGCATCCAGACGAAAAAACCACCGTTGATCGGTGGTTTTTTCGTGGTCTGATTTAAGTTAAAATGAAGAAACCATGATTTTTATGCGCCACTCAAAATATAAGAAATTACTGCTGGTGATTTTTGGCGCATTCCTTCTGTTGGGTGCAGGGCTGTTCATTTTAGGAAGACAGCAACAGACCGCAACGATTGAGGATGTCACAGAACTTCCAGCCTTGTTTGATGAAGCTCCGCAAGCTACGACAACAACTATGGATGCCGCAGAGTCTGTGGCAACGAGCAGTCCTACAAAAATGGTAGCGCCGATAGATACTGTTGCCGAATTCGTATGCGATAAGGGCATTCCTGACCCTAGTCCCGATATCGAGTCGCCCATAACGCGCGAGATCGTAGTCAAGGCCATCGAGGCGAGGTACAAATTATTTCTACATGCGCCTATCGATTGCATCCGCACCTATTTCCTTTCCGTAGCTGAAAGTGAAATAGAGGCAAGCCAGCTCAAGAGCTTGTCCGACGAGCAACTATTGGAGCTCGCTCGCGGCATGGCGGTATTCTTCGACCAGCCGGACAGGGAACGCATGTTCAAGCCGACTACCATATGGAACATAAACGGACGGGAGTTGATGATTACCGAAATGACAGATGGTTCAAGTAGTGGCCATTGGAACGCCAGATACGTAAATCAGATGTGGTGGTAATCCTGTACCCGTGATGAAAAAACTTTACTCGAAAAGAAATGTTCTTGTAGTCACCCTACTTCTCCTTGTTGGAGCCACCGCTTTTCTTGTGTACAGAGCTAATGCGGTTCCTGCCTATCTGCAAGCTATCTATCCAAACTCTGATATTAGAGTTCTAGAAACGGACAAGAAGTTCAGTGTTGATTCAAGAGAAGTTTACTCCAAACCAGTCACAGTTGGAGACGCGATTCTTTACATGGTTGTCGAGGTAATGCCTGAACAGGAAAGCAGATATAAATTCTATTCTGCTGACCCGATTCCGCAGCTTCTGAAGGAAGTCAGCATCACCACGCCTTTCGACTATGACGTGGATTCTGACATCCTGCTTGAGCGTACATTTTGGCAAAAAGATATCACCGGTGATGGAATAGACGAGTTATTTATAAAATTCCAAAGCCCCTCAGGTATGTCGCCCCAGTACAAGGTGCTTCGCTATGGAGAAGGCATGTTATCCGATATTCAAGTTGGAGGACTCGAATTTGTAACCATGGATGATGCGGATTATGAGGACGGATACATTGCTCTTACTGATCATGGAACCTATGTTCGTGGCAAGACGCGCTATTTATTAGAGGAAGATACTCTCAAGGAGGTAGGAAGGGTCTCATTCTTCTGGAGCGAAGAAATGGGCGATGCGTGTGATGTTCGTATCGAAACTCAAGGCAATCGAGACGCAATAACTCAGCGTACAGTCGAACAAATAGAAGATTGCAATATCTGGACTGAAGATTTTGATCCGTATTGGAGCAAAGCACCTGAACTTTCCATAAATGCCTTCACGAGCGACTTAAACGAGGCGATAGAGGATCCTAAATGGGAAAAGCTTGCGAACGTTTACAAATCTGAGTGCGATCGTTTTGGTAATGAGGTTGGAAGATATATGGAGAATCCCACCTTCAGAGGTTTAGTTGAATCTCTTGAGCCAGCAAAGATAAGTAGTGATGGTACTAGTGTGTTCATTGTTCCGTGCATGCTGCACGCATATCAGAGTTCACAATTGGTCGCATATTATGATGGCCAGACTTACACACCGCTTCTTGTCACTTCAATTACTGAGGATAGGGAGCGCCATTCGGATTACCGAGTAGTCGAGATCTATTACAATAAAGACAGCGACACGTTCGGTACTTACTACAAAGGAAGAGGACTTGGAGATTGCGGTTCAACGGCAACATACAAACTGACAGATCGCGAGCTATCTCTTCAGAAGTTCGAAGCAGATTGGGAGTGCGATGGAGAATATGAGAGCGAAGTCGTTTTTGATATTAATAGCTAGACCAGACTCAGTTTCTTATCCTTCAACACCAGCCTGCTTCTGAGGTGGCTTAGCACCTCACGCTTCTCATATACCGGACGCTTTCGCAGGATGTGTTTTGCATAGTTTCTGATATCCACGTCTTTGATTTTCACCTTCTCCTTCACGGCTCGACCCAGTACTGATTCTTGAAACTCATTGTGTGCCTGTATTTCGGCCTTGATCCGGTCTTTCATGCCGATTTCGTCGAGCGACACCGTGTCCAATATCTCCGCTAGCTGTTCAGTCAATTCCTCCTCTCGGATGTAACCGCACTTGCAGAACTTATCCTTGAACTTCGTGCATCCGTAGTAGACGTAGCGAGCAAGGGTGTCGTCTTTAAGCTTCTTGAATTTCTCGTCTGCCGTCACTCCCGATCCGCACAGTCCGCAGGTGATCATTCTAGTGAAGGCGAACTCCTTATCTTGAGCATGAACCATGTGGTCGCTCGTAATCTTCTCTTGTACCTGATCGAAGAGTTCCTTAGTGATGATCGGCTCGTGCTTGCCCTTGTACCATTGACCGCTTCCTTTGGGGTATTCAAAACTTCCGTAGTAGAAGTCGCTCTTCAATATGATGTAGATATTGCTCAGGGTGAGCGGCTTTCCATTCCTTGTCTTGAACCGTATGTCATGAGTTAGCCATTTGAAGAGCTTTCGCCCAGACCAGCCATCGTAGGCGACCCTTTCGTACATTTGCTTGATAACTGGAGCACGCAGTTCGTCCACGATCACCTCACACTTCTTGTTTCTGTCAGGATTGGGCAAGTACCCGGTAGGCGGTACAGATGGCCAGAGTCCCATCTCGCATCTTGCTCGTAGCCCTCGCTTCACATTCACCATCTTGTTGTCGTTCTCGAGCTTTGCTTGCGACCCAAGGATCATCAGGAGGAACTTCTCGTTTGGATTGTTTGTGAATTTTTGTCCATATGTTCGTATCTCCCTAAGTAGTCCTTGGTCCATCAGATCCACGACTGCTCCCAAGTCCCCGGCATTTCTTGAGAGACGGTCTGGTGCCCATGTAAGTATTCCGTTGAACTTTCCTTGCTTGATCTCGGCGATGAGTTCGTTGTACACGGGTCGCTGGCCGACTTCTTTGGACGAGTGCGCCTCGCGCTTGATTTCGATTATCTCCAGTCCGTCCCGTTCGGCGAGAGACTGCATCTCCCGCACCTGCGATTCGATTGATAGTGCTTGCTTGTCTTCCTGTTCCGTCGATTTACGGGCATAAAGGCAGTACCTGACCTTTTGCGGGATTTCTTGCGCCAGACCCGCCCCCGGCATTTCCATTGTTTTCATACAACACAAGGAATGACGCCGATCGCTTGAGGAGTCCAGAGCGTCCGAGACTCGCGAAGTTGGTAACTTTGCCATTGGCTCCGCTGCAATAATTCCTAGAATAAGCTAAAATTAGGACACGCTAGTCATGGCAAGCAAAAAGCGACAACTTAAGGCAATCGATCTCTTTGCGGGGATCGGAGGAATCCGCATAGGTTTCGAATCGGCGGGCTTTTCGATTGCGTACTCAAATGATTTCGATGAAAAAGCGGTGGCAACCTACCGCCTCAACTTCGGCGATATCGATCATGAAGATCTGTTTATTGTCGCCAAGGAAAAAGGCATGAAGCGCATACCGAAGCGCTTCGATATTCTGCTCGGCGGATTTCCATGTCAGCCCTTCTCGGTTGCCGGTCACAAGAAGGGGTTCGCAGATGAGCGCAGGGGCAACGCGCTCTTTCCGGTTATCGATATATTGAAGGACCGCAAGCCTAAAGCGGTCTTCCTAGAAAGCGTAAAGCATCTTAAAAATCATGACGACGAGCGGACATTCAAGCGCATTCGAGAGGAACTAAAGTCTGCCGGTTATGAAATGGACGCGAAGGTGTTCAACAGCATGGAGTACGGGAACGTGCCGCAGACGCGCGAGCGCATCTATATAGTTGCGTTTCGAAGTCCGCGCACTCTGATGAAATTCAAGTGGCCTGGCGAAATTACGCTCGAGAAGAACATGCGCTCGATTCTAGAAAAGAACGTGGACGACAAATATTACTACGAGCCATCCGATAAATTCATTTATCCGAAGCTTAAAAAAGACGTCCTGCGCAAGGATCGCTTCTACCAGTATCGACGCGTTTATGTGCGCGAAAATAAAAGCGGCGTCTGCCCGACACTGACGGCCAGCATGGGCATGGGCGGCCATAATGTTCCTATAATCCGCGATGACAAAGGCATCCGAAAGCTGACTCCGCGCGAGTGCGCGCGCCTGCAGGGATTTCCAGAATCATTTATCTTTCCAGAGGGACATACCGACAACCATTTGTACAAACAGATAGGAAACTCCGTAACAATTCCTGTCGTTGCCCGCATCGCAGAGAATATGCGGGCGGCCCTTGAGTCTTAATCGTGGCAGATGTTTTCACTAAAGCGAAAAGGAGCGAGATTATGTCTCGCATCCGCGCAAAGGATACTGGCATAGAGCGCCAAGTTTTTCGCCATCTCCGGCAGCGCAAGATTTATTTCCAGAGGCATTACGTCAAAGCCCCGGGCAAGCCCGACATCGCACTGCCTTCGAAAAAGATAGCAATCTTCGTGGATGGCGATTTCTGGCATGGATACAGGTTCAATTCATGGAAGAGCAGAGTTCCCAAGGTTTACTGGCAGGAAAAGATTGCAGGGAACATAACGCGCGACCAGAAGAACCGCCGGAAGCTCCGTCGCGCCGGATGGAAAGTTCTTCGTATATGGGGGCACGAACTTGGCGAGAAACCAGACGCCATGGGGAATTAGGGACAGGCACAATTTACGTACGAACACCCGCACTTGGGAAATAGGGAAACATCCCATTGAATCACAGTTCGCGCATTGTGATGGGTTACAACGTGAATAGGGAACGGAGCCCCCCAAGAAAAAGCCGCTTCGCGCATGCACAGCGGCCCCGGTACTCAACTACTGAGTACAAACCTTCCTTCACCTGTGCGGGTGTCGATCGGTGCTCAGGCGAGTGAACCATACCCCTCAATGTAGACAGGCTACAAAAAATAGGGATATGTATTCTTGTTACGCCCATACAGTCTATGAACGACCGTTCATAGACTGTAGCTGCGGCAGGCGGTTGTGAAAAGTGTGCCTAGGCATCGGGGATAAATCCAGTGTACGTTCACTTTGCGTGTCATAATTTCACCGCACCTCAACACCCTCTCGGACAAAGTCCGCACCCTCCAAGCCATTCAGTCCCAAACAGCACCGACCTCGTCGCGCTCGAAAAGTCCATCCTCCATGAGGCGTTTTGCATGCACGCGAAGCGTAAGCAAAGATACCCGGTTCCTTCGCTTTGCCTTGCGGTGAGCAAGAAATGGAAATTGGCGACACGTCCGATTCAAGTGCAACTTGCATGGTCTACTATGTGACAACGTGGCACTACCTACGCACGCAGTACCTGCCACCGTGTCACCCCCAACAAACCAGCCGCCGGTCGAGGACCGGCGGCGTTGTCTGGAGCGTCGCTACATGTGCGCAAGCTTCTTGCGCTTGAGCGCAAGCAACTGAAGAAATCGCGCCCTGAGCGTTGTGGCTGGAATGCTCGGCCGCACGAGCAGTACCACAGCATCTGCTCCGTGACGTAGGCGGTATTTATCTCGTGCAAGCTTTGAGGTCTTTATTTTGAAGGGGACCGCAGTGAGCTTGGTGCTGTTGGGCACACTCACGTGTGCATATCCATCGGTGTAGCTCCGCACGTGGCAATCAGTTCTTTTCTGTACACTCCTAAGCCACGAGGGTTTGTTCATCGTCACCACAGCATCAAAAAAGACCTGGACAGCTGTGCTGTGATCAAAGCTCTCTGGAGCCGGAGGTGCGGCAGATACAGGCGTCATGCCCGCCTTACTGAAGATCTCCTGGACCCGCTCACGGCGATCTTGCTTCACTTGCACGGTCCCATCGTCCAGGACGATCAGCTTCATCAAGCAGAACGTCTTGTTGAGCGTGGTCTCGTCCAGCAAGATATGGAAGAACCGACCTCCGATCTCAGGGATGTATTTGCGTGGGTGAGCTACACTGCCACGCGGGAAGTCTCCTTGCCGCATGAATTCGATTGCGGTAATAGTCGCCTCACGTGTGCTTAACCTCATTTTTCGTCTCCTCGCGGGAGTACGGTGCGCAAGCGCGCCGTACAAGGGGGCACAGTCTGAACAGATAGTACACACCTTAATGCAAATGTCAAGCATTTGTGCGCACATTCAAGCTTGAATGTGCGCTGCGCGACGGGCTCGCCAGAAGCAGGGCGGCAACTTGCATCGAGGCACTGAAGTATCCCTGACGCTCGTTTCGTGCTAAGGTGCCCTCAGACTAGAATTGCGTGCATACACATAGGCTTAAGCCGTTAAACAGCAATAAGGAGTTGCACATGCGCGTTCGTCCGTACATCGGCATCACCGACTTCACCAGTTCAAAGCAGGTTGCACATATGCTTGCGGTGTTCCGGAGACATAGACCATTTAAGTCTCACCGTATGCTCCATGTCGGTGTGATGATGAGCTACAAAACACTCAATGGCTTAGCTACGAAATGGACTGACTCGTTTCCTCCGAAGGAGACTATTGCCGGCATCTTCTCGTGTAACGAAGGCGCTGACGATCTCTATTACTGTCTCCACTATGCAGACTATGACCGCTGCACCACAATGCATGACCTTGCGCGCGCGATCAGTTATGCGGGGCCGCAGGTTACTGCGGTGCAGCTGGATATGCCCTGGCCGGATCCGTATGTTATCGCCGGTGGCATATCTGCTTCTCATGTGCATAAAGAGGTGATCCTTCAAGTAGGGCAGCGATCTATTGAGGAGGCCAATGACGATCCTCAAGAAGTGGTACGTCGCGTGAGTGAGTACGAGGGACTTATTCATCGCGTACTCCTCGACAAGAGCATGGGACGAGGTCTCGGCATGGACGCGGCAGCGCTCCTACCGTACGCTCGCGCTATCAAAAGCCGATTCCCGAACCTTGGACTTGTAGCGGCAGGTGGTCTGGGCCCCACGAGCACCCATCTGGTAGAGCCGCTGGTGCGAGAGTATCCGGACCTGAGCATTGACGCTCAAGGAAAGCTTCGACCGAGCGGTAATGCGCTCGAACCGGTTGATTGGGACATGGCAGCCACGTACCTCGTGAAAGGGCTGGAACTGCTACAATAGCACTCACGTAGAGCCTCATTTCGCAACTGCGCGGAGTGAGGCTTGCTTTCTTTGTTTACGGTGATGTGCAGATACACGGTGCCCCATAAGGCTTGATTGTCGTGTATACTACACGTCCATGGACATAGCTCTAAAAGCCACACTTATACAGATTGCGCGCGAAAAGCTTGCCCACAACGACCCCTCGCATGACTTTGAACACGCGCGGCGCGTGCTTAAGAACGTCGAGCACATCATGCAGCAAGAGGGAGGAGACATCGACGTGCTTGTGCCCGCCGCGCTTTTCCATGATGCGGTTATATACCCAAAGCATCATCCGAAGAGCAATGATGCGCCTGGTGAGAGTGCTGAGCTGGTAGAGACGATACTGTCGGAATTGGACGAGTATCCGCAGGAGAAAGTTGAACAAGTTGCGGAAGCGATACGCGAGTGCAGCTTCCACAAACATGCCGTACCCACCCATCTTGAGGTCAAGATACTTCGTGACGCAGACAAGCTTGAAGCGACGGGCGTTATTGCGCTGATGCGCACCTTTGCTTCCACTGGCCAGATGCATAGGCCGTTCTACGATCCGGAAGACCCATTCTGTGAACGTAGAGAGTCGAATGATAAGAAGTACGCGCTCGATCTGTTTTTCACGCGGCTGCTCGTGGCGCCTGAAAGAATGTACACGAGGACAGCGCGAGAGCTTGCCCTTGAGCGAAATACATTTTTACAGGTCTTCCTGGACGAATTGCGACGTGAGTTGGATGAGTACACACAGTAGCATACGTGTAGCATCAGCTTTTGTTGCCGGCCGATGACGGTATGCCCGAGCTGCGCGCGCTTCGGCTTCTAGGCGCTCCGGCGCTACATCGCGCCAACGCTTGTGCGTCTGCTTCATACCCGTTTCACCGCCTCGCCGATAGGCTGTTAAAGTGTACGCACCAAACTACATTTCGATTACGCGTAACATTTATACAAATCTATACAAATCTAACACATGCTCATGGCTCGATTTCTCGTAACATATCACATGCCATACGCCGAGGTGGATCAGTGGATGAAGCTGCCCGAGGCGCAGCGTAAAGATGATGAGGCGAAGATGACCGCCGCGTGGAACACGTGGAAAGAAGCACATACGGGTGCGATAAAGGAAACCGCGGGTGTTGGAAAGCCTAAGCGCGTCACCACGAATGGCGTGGAGGAAACGCGAAACGACCTCATGATGTATTCCTTTGTGGAAGCGGAGACGCTGGAAAAAGTCGCGCAGATGTTTGCAGACCATCCGCACATTGGCATCATGGGCGGCTGGATAGATGTCATGCAGGTGAACACCAATATAGGCTAACCTCGTGCGTGTATGCAAAAAATAGTTCCGCATCTGTGGTTCGATAAAGAAGCAAAGGAAGCCGCGCAGTTTTATGGCACGGTCTTTCCTGACTCGGGCTTGCGCGGCAGCACTATGTTGCGCAATACACCCGGCGGCGATGCGGAGTTTGTGGTGTTTGACGTGTGGGGCCAGACCTTCATGGCGATAAGCTCCGGTCCGCTGTTCAAAGCAAACCCGTCCATATCGTTCATGGTGAACTTTGACCCGGCGCACGACTCCGAGGCGCGCAAGCGCATAGATGAAGTGTGGACGAAGCTCGCCGAGGGCGGCAGGGTGCTCATGCCCCTGGACAAGTATCCCTTTAGTGAGCGCTATGGCTGGGTAGAGGACAAGTACGGAGTATCATGGCAGCTCATACTGACCAACCCCGAGGGGGAGCCGCGCCCGCGCATTATTCCCTCGCTCATGTTTACGGGGCCCGTGTACGGCAAGGCAGAGGAAGCAACCGACTTTTATTTGTCTGTGTTTAAGGACAGTGCGCGCGGGGCGCTCGTGCATTACGGGCCGGGTAGTGCCCCGGAGCGAGAAGATACGGTGATGTTCACGGACTTTATGTTGCAAGGACAGTGGTTTGCGGCCATGGAAAGCGCACAGGCGCATGATTTTGCGTTTAGTGAAGGGGTGTCACTGCTCATAAATTGTGACACCCAGCAAGAGATAGACTACTACACGGAAAATTTGTCCGCTGTGCCGGAAGCGGAGCAGTGCGGCTGGCTCAAAGACAAGTACGGCGTCTCATGGCAGGTGAGCCCGAGCGTGATGAAGCGTATGATGACGGAAGGTACACCCGAGCAGGTAGACCGCGTTGTACAGGCCATGCTTCCGATGAAAAAGCTGGATATTGCGATCCTTGAGGCGGCGTACCATGGTATATAGGCGCCGCTGCGTTTAGCAGTATGTGCATGTGGGCTTCCGGGCACGGACATAGACTAATGACTGTACCTGTACAGTATGTTCCGTTACGCACCGCTTCACGCTGTGCGCATGAACTCAAGCCCTAATCGCTGACCGCGACCTCGAAGCCGCCGTACGCCATGCGCTTCATATCGAAGGGCATAGGCTTGTCCTTGTACTTTTCCATTTGCGTATCCATTTCTTTCATTACCTTGGCATTCACCTCGTCGCGGTGTTCTCTCGACTTGAACTCGATGTACGAAAACCAAACCGTTTCGTCCGGCCCGGCGTCGGTCATCTTTGGAAAGTAAAGCTGTTCCGTACCCGGCGGCGCTGCCGGGCTTAGGTCCGCGCCGATGCATTCCTTGTACGCGAGTGCGCCGTGCTTCATCCACGTTTCGGCGCCCATACGTGCCATTTCTTTGTACGCGTCCACGTTTGCTTTGGGCACTACTAACACGAACGCGTCGATAAATGTGGTCTTTGGTTTTTCCTTCATAAAGTATGTGTGATTGCGCTACGCACTAAAGTCTTCATTCTAGCGCACAGTGCATTAAGTGTGCATTAAGAAGCACTGCGGCGGGGCCGCAGGATAATTACGGACATGTCGCAAGTGCTTGCCGCGTACGTGCCGTCCTGTTCATGTACGAAAAACAGAGGGGCGCGTATGTCCCCTCTGTCAGTATGCCGTCTCCAGCTCGATCATGCGATGCGAACCCAGCCATCGCTGCCACCTGACCCGGGCGGGCTTCGATCCGAGCCCCACATACCGTTTCCGCTTGCCTTTACCTTTTCGTACAGTTCCTCATCTACCCATGCAGTGTAGGGGGTACCATCGGGCCGCGAGTACACCGACGGTACCCGGTCCGGCATGCGCGCCCAGTACGCATCGATGAACGCTTTCAGGTCGTCCATAGTGCAGTGGAGCGTGTAGCCATCCGGCCGTGTGCCCCAGCCGCGCTCCGACTCTTCCCATTTCTGCACGATGACCTGCCTTTGGAGCGTACCCTCCTCAGACGCCTTGGCCTGCTGCACTACCAACTGTGTCATAGCTTTCTCCTTTCTGTGCCGGCTCGTGCCTACGCCACCGCGGCATAGGCACCCTCAAGTACTTCGCGCCAGTTGGCCCATGTGAGCCGCCGGCGTTTACGGCAGTGCCTGTTGTACGGCTGGTCGTACAAGATGTGTTCCCATTCCGTACGTCCTGCATGAACACCGGGTATGTACGGATTGTCGTCGATGAGCACATCGCCACGCACGAGTGTTTTGTCGCGGGTGATGATGGTACGTTCATACAACGCGGGACCCAAATTCGCGTGTATCCATGCGAATTTGTCCGCAATACATGTGCCGTGCCGCCGTGCCGGACGCGTACAGATGCGAACGTCCCAGCTGAGCGCGAGCATCTCATCGAGTGCTTCGTTCCCGCCGTCGATCGGGGGAATACCGGCAAAGAAACCGGGCTCGTGCATTAGATCATTGATGCGCTCTCGGTATGGAGCGGGGTAGGCGTCCTTGAGCTCGAACGTGTCGACCGTCTTTGGGTCAACGATCGTAAGTTCCGGGAACGCATCCGCGATGCGGGCGGTGAGGTGCTGTGCGAAGTCGGCAAGCACCCCATCCATGTCGACGAGAATGACCTTGTGGTGTTGTCTCATCACAACCTCCTTGGAAAGTCCGCTCTAGGCGAGTCTGTGCGCCGCGTGCGTTTTCAAGTAACCGATGTCTGTCATGAATATACACGCAAGAGCTTCTCTGTATGTGTTTTAAGGTGACATTCTGTAGGGCAAAGGTGCCGGAAAGAGCCAGTATGTTGCAGAATATGGCCTGTACATGGTACAATAAGTGTAAGTATAATTTACACATTATGCGCACGAATACCATTCTTGAGAAGCTGGGCTTTAGCAAGAACGAGGCGTCAGCGTACCGCACCCTGCTTTTGGGCGGCCCACAGACGCTTGCAGAGCTCGCGCGCGCAAGCGGCGTGAATAGACCTGCGCTCTATGAGCTGCTCCCACGCCTTCTGAAGCAGGGCCTTGTGCACACATCTCTGCGCGGTAAGCGTACGCTGTACGCGGCGGGCGATCCGGAAGTGCTTCTCTCGGTAGCCGCTGCACTTCAGCAGCAGGTCGCTTCGGAGATACCACACCTGCATGAGGTATACAAAAGATCTGAACGTGTAACGGTCCGGCATCTGGAGGGTGTCGAGGGTATTCAGCGCGTCTTTGCGGACATTGTGCAGAGCTTACCTCGCGAAGGGGTATTTTACCGGTACAGCTCAGGCCGCGAGCGTAATGTGAAGAACGCCAAGTTTCTGCCCGAGGGATACCGCACGCTTCGGGATCAAAAGAAGCTCGAACGGTTTGTCATATCCAGTCCCGAGTACCATAAGCATCCGCATAAACCGCGGATGGAGCGCATGGTGCGGGTGGTGCCCGAACGATTTTCGCTCTTTGATCTGAACGTGTCGCAGATAGTCTATGGAAGTAAGGTCGCTATCATCAACTACGACCAGGAGTCCGCTATTATCATCGACGACAAGACGTTGGCGCAATTTCAGCAGCGGCTCTTTAAGCTGTTGTTTTCGCTCCTCTGAACACTTGGCTCCGTGTGACGGATCTGCGAGCAGATGCGCAGTGTAGAGGTATGCGCTCTCATACGCATCACTTGCCGCGCAAACCTTTTTTCGCGCTCTTCAAGAATTTCCCAAACCGGCGGTCCTTCATTTTCTTCTCGTAGTCGCTCATGCCGAAGTATTCGGCTTCCTTTCTGAGGTTTAGGTAATTCTCGTACCGCTCCTTACTGACCTCCTGTGCCGCTACAGACTCTCTCACCTTACATCCCGGCTCATGTGTGTGCGTGCAGTCCGTGTATACAGCGGAGAGCCGTACACGGGGTACGGCTCTTGTGGCGCTTTGTTACGCCACGTCTTCCAAGAAGTGCGGGAACTGCTCTACGTACATGAGGAGCTCATCGCTCGTGAAGGTCCTGCGCACGATGGGGAGCCAGCCGGTGTTCCAGGCGGGGTCGAGAGGCCACTCGGGCGCCACGAGCCGGACTCGCTGGTACGAGCTTGCCCAAGCGCCATCCTCGCACTCGCGCGTGTACTGAATAATGCGGCAGTTGATCATCTTGTGTTGCGTGTCTTGCTCACGACCGAGGATCGTGCGCGCAAGTGTGCGGTCCGTCGAGATCATCTTGTATACAAGATCTTCCGGCATCCACCGTTCGAGCATGAAGCGTTCCATGAGCATCGTTTCGCCGTGCGATACCTGAAGCACGTCATGTTCCGTGTGGTCTTGTGCCAGCATGTGAAAATGCTGCCAGAGCCGCGTTCCAAGCATCTGAAGCGACTCGCCGTTGCCGGCGGGCCAGTAAATGCCGTGCTGCTCGCGTCTATCGAGCGAGCTGTAACGCTTTTGGCGCTCTTCGTACGTAAGCTGGTCAAGATCGCCCCAGTTACGCTCGGAGAGCCGTGCATCGGGGCGCCATATGATGGGTAGGCCAAGCAAGCCGGCGGTTTCCATGGCTCTGGCGTAGGGCGACACATAGCCGCGTACGGTGCTGTACG
>CAYWMQ010000008.1:25827-36100 GCA_964459635.1 uncultured Candidatus Saccharibacteria bacterium
AGTGATATCCCAACGCTCGAAGTAGTGAGCGGAGGAGGGGTGGCGGCCCATGTATCACTCGATGAGGAGCACGTGCCGGCACTCATGGAGCGGGTCGCGGAAGGTCCGTGTGTCATGGACGAGTACTCAGGATTGGACCCGCAGCCGTGGCCGCGCGAGTTCTACGAATAGCAGTACAGGTCAGTACCGGCATAACCTTGGCAAGGAGCAGACAGTGAAAGCTCGTTATATTGTGACGTTGCGGCGGGGTCCGGCGCGGCGTGCGGCGGAGCGTGGCGAAGAAAGCACCGTGCTTGCCCTCCTACGCGACATCCCAACCTTAGAAGTACTTGGTGGGGATGAACTATCAGGCGTCGAGGTGCTCCTCGAACCCGAACAGGTGCCGCTACTCCGCGAGCGTGTCGGGGAAACGTGTCACGTTGAGGTATACGAAGACCTGGACGTGCCAGATCTCAGTGGGCTCCCAGAGTTCATGTAGCCACAACAGGCATACATAGAGTAACAAAAAGCCGCTCCATTGGAGCGGCTTCACCGTACATCCTGTGGCTCATTCGCCGTGCTGCATATGCGAGCGCAGCATGTCGGCATGATCAAGCACAAACTCAGACAGCCGTGCCCGAACTTCCTCCTCGGAAAGGAGCAGCACGCGCGTCTTGCCCTCTTCGTTGTGCGGCACACCTCGTGCGCTGCCGTGCACGACCGTGCTCACGTACCAGCCACGAGGGTCCCGCCCCGGCGCCGCATAGGTGCCGACCACGCCGCGCAGCATGAGCACCATGCCCGTCTCTTCGCCGAGTTCGCGTACGGCCGTTGCATCCATGGATTCGCCGGCGTCCACCTTGCCGCCAGGCAGGGCAAGGCCTCGCACTGCGCCACGGAGCCGTTCAATGCAGACGAAGAGTCCACTATCCGTACGCGCTATCACGTCCACGCAGTACACGGGCGTGCTGGCTACTGTGTCATGCATCGTACGTCACCAGTGTATGCACGGCATGGGGCGCGAGCCTCGTGCGCCCGGGCAGGCCTGCAAGCTCGATGAGGAACTGACACCCCGCGATGCTCGCCCCGGCCTTTGCAAGAAGCGTGCATGCGGCGCCCGCTGTTCCGCCCGTGGCCAAAAGGTCATCTAGTACGAGCACGCGCTCGCCCGGGTGCACCGCACCGTCCTGCATTTCAACACAGTCGGTACCGTACTCAAGCGCGTACGATACCCGGGACACCGCCCCCGGCAGCTTGCCCTTCTTGCGCACCAGCGCGAGCGGCACCGAGAGCGCAAGCGAAAGCGGCGTGCCGAAGAGAAAGCCACGTGCCTCAAGCGCGGCGATTCGGTCCACTTTGCCATGCCAAGCGGAAGCGAGCGCCTCGACCACCTCGCGCAGCGCGTCTGGGCTCGAGAAGAGTGGCATGATGTCGTAGAACATAATGCCAGGCTTCGGGAAGTCGGGGACGGTGCGAATGTGAGAGTGAAGCGTGTGCATATCCTGCTCCTGTTTCAAACAACTGACCCTGTGTCAGTGTACCCAAACGCACGTGCGCCGTATGGCGCGGACGAGAAAATGACGCTGCCTCCAGCATATGCAGAGGAAGAGGCTTATCTGTAGCCGTGTAAAGTGTATGTGTGCGGCTACACATCGTGCATGCTCGCACATAAGAACGAGCGCCCACAGGGGCGCTCGAGCGGTGACTAGGCGAAGAGGCTGCTCACGCTACCGTTTGGCGTGCAGTTTTGGCCGATGACGTCGGCAAGAAACGTACCGATAGGCAAGAAGGTAATGTGCGGGTGCCGTGCCATGTAGTCGGGCGTGCGCGGATATAGTGCGCAGCACCGCGACCTCAATGCCGGCCTGGGCGAGTCGCGCCTCGGCACCGTCTGTAAACAGGCCGTGCGTGAGCGCGGCATACACTCCTGCGGCCCCGCGCCCGTAGAGCACCTTTGCCGCCTCTGCGAGTGTGCCGCCAGACGCACACATGTCGTCAAGCAGTACGGCGAGCTTCCCGTCGAGGCGTTCCGGGCCCACGAAGTGCGCGACGCTGCTCACGCCCGGTGCGCTGCGCCGCTTGTCGATGATGGCAAGCGGGGCGCCGTGCAAGCGCGTGGCGAAACGCTGGGCACGCTTTGCACTGCCTGCGTCCGGCGCTATTACGATGAGGTCGTCCAGACGGTCCGAGAAGCGCTGGAGGAAGTGCTGTGCGAGCAGCAGGTCCCCGCGCAAATGGTCGACTGGCACGTTCCAGCACGCTTCCTCCTGGTCGGCGTGCATATCGAACGTAATGACGCTCGCAATGGGGCCCGCAGCAGAAAAAAGGTCCGCGACCAACTTGGATGAAATGGGAACCCGCGGCTTATCCTTGCGGTCCTGCCGCCCGTACGGGAGGTACGGCACCACCAAGTGGAGCTCCTGCACTGACGCGCGCTTGAGCATATCGAGTGCTATAAAAGCGCGCATGAGGCCATTGTTTGGGTCAGGCCAATACAGGTCGGCGAGCAGGTACACGCACCTTGTTCGTACAGAAACCGGTGCTTGCTCCCAGAGCTCGCCGTCAGAAAACCGCTGCTCGTTCAGCGCGTAGTGCTGGGCGTCGACCCCTTTTGCCTGCAAATGCTGCGCCATGTCGTCGGCACAGCGCCGCATGCCTTCGGTGCTTAGGATGAGTATGCTGGCCATGAAGCCCTCCTTCCGTGTGAATGTGCAAACTCCGACTGCAGTATGCCTTATCGGAGATGGCTGCGCCATTGCGGCACGTTCGTGTGTACGGAGCTGCGCTCAAAGAACCGTAAGGAACTTGTTATTACCGGAAAAACATTGTATCTTCTCAAGTACACTTTACTTCTGCCTATGGAGCACGAACTGCGCACATACTTCACTCGGTATGGTTTTCCCGAAGAGGCGGCCGCGCTGTACCAGGCAGTGCTCGCGGGCGGACACCTGGGCGTGAGCGACATCGCGCGCACACTCACGATGCACCGACCAGCCGTGTATGACCTCGTGGCGCGCATGGAACAGGCCGGTTTTATAGTGCAGCGTCCGAGTGGCAAGCGGATGCACTACAGTGCTGCACCACCATCTTTCCTTGCAGAGTATGCGCGTGGTGCCGCTGCGCACGCGGCTGACCTTGCCGCACTGCTTGCACAAAAGTATGTCGCGCATGAGTCGCCTGCGGTGCGTGTACTAGAGGGAAAGGACGGCATCGCGGGTGCGTACATGGACGTGGTGCTTTCGCTACCGCACGGCGCCTCCTTCTACCACTACACTGCGGTCGCCGACCAAAAGAAGGTAGATGCGTACGTGCCGCGCGAGTATCGAGAAGTGCGTGACCGCAAGCAGCTCGAGCGGCTCACCATTGCGAGCGAGCATGCCCGAAGCAAAAAGCAGCCCCGGCTCGAGCGATACGTGAAGGTGTTTCCGGGCAAGGGAGGAGCCTTTGCTCAGAACGTTGACGTGTTTATCTACGGTTCAAAAGTATCCATTTTTTCCTTTGACTCGGAGCGGGCCGTCATTATAGATGACGAGCGTTTCGCGGGCTTTCACCGTGACATCTTCAAGCGCCTTTTCAAGGCGCTTGAGTAGCTCGCACTACGTTGTACATCAGACACAGTCACCCACACATGGCTGCGTGACACTGAAAAAGAAGTGAATGAGCTGTGCCAAGCGCCGCTGTGTAATACGGGTGTCCTCTCAGGTGACCTGTGTATTTGCGGCCTCGCTGCGTACGGTATAGCATAGGAGCTTACGATTCATCCATGTTCGCGTATGGCTTTTACGCTTCCCGCACTCCTCTCGCTCTTCACACTTCTCGCTGTTTCAAGCGGAGTGTACTTTCTCGCACGCCGCTTTCATCTGCCGTATACCGTGATGCTCGTGGCGGTTGGTACATTCGTGCTCGTGCCTCTTACGCTCTATGTGCCGGGGTTTCGTTTCATCCAAGAGTTTACCCTTACACCGGAGCTCCTTTTCTATCTTTTTCTGCCCGTACTCATATTTGAGTCCGGCTACAACATTAGCATCAGGCGCTTTACCGAGAATGTCCGCACCATCAGTTTGCTCGCCGTGGTGTCGCTCCTTATCAGTGCGGGTTTCATAGCGGTATGTCTCTACTATGTGTTGCCGCTCTTGGGTCTCGCGGTGCCGTTCATACTTTGTCTCCTCTTTGGCGCACTCATAAGTGCGACCGACCCTGTGGCCGTGCTCGCGCTCTTCAAAGACGTGGGGGCACCACGCCGGCTTACGCTTCTCTTTGAGGGCGAGAGCATCTTCAACGATGGTACCGCGGTCGCGCTGTTTCTCGTTGTCTTGGAGGTGGCGCTTCATGGGTACCATGGCGGTCTGACGGTGGCTGAGGGTCTCCTTACGTTTTTGATAATGGTATCGGGCGGTGCTCTCTTCGGCGTCATGCTGGGTGGTCTGTTCGCAAAAGCTGTGGGTGGTGCCCGCGGCAACGAGTTTGTGCAGATAACGCTCATGCTTGTGCTTGCCCATCTTTCGTTTATTCTCACAGACTTCTTGAGCCAGCATCTGGAGCTCTTCGGTTATCGCGTGCATCTTTCGGCTATCATCGCGACTACCCTCGCGAGCATGGTGCTGGGCAACTACGGACGTGCAAAGGTGCCGCCCCATGCAGAGGAGTTCGTAGAGAAGTTTTGGACGCAGTTCGCTTTTTTTGCAAACTCCCTCGTCTTTTTGCTCATCGGGCTCGTGTTTGTGCGTCTCCCTGTTTCGCTCGTTGATTTTGCGGTACCTATTCTGGTGGCGATAGCTGTTGTGGCTGCCGGTCGAGCCCTTTCCGTCTACCCCGTTACTCGCTTTGTGACTTGGATGCGTATAGAAGCGCCTATTCCGCGCGCATGGGAACATCTGCTCGCGTGGGGCAGTCTGCGCGGTGCACTCGCGGTCACCATGGTGCTCCTCATACCGGATGACCTCGCGTTTGCCGCTTGGCCCTACAGTTACTCGCCCAAAGAGTTCATACTTGCGCTTACGATCGGCTGCATTTTCATGACGCTCTTCATCAAGGCCACGACCATAGAGGCGCTTATGCAACGCCTGCAGGTCGGCACGCTCACCGCACAGGAAAAGATCGCGTTCGCCGCTGCGCGTAGCATTGTGCGTATGAAAGCGACCGCACGACTTGCACACTTTGAGTCGCGCGGCTACATCGCGCCCGCACTTGCGGCCGTGCTGCGACGCGAACAAGAAGAGCGGAGCGTGCGACAGAGCAGGCGGCATGCCGCCCACGGCTCCGCTGCGAGCGCGGAAGCAAGCGAGCGTGTGCTCCACATGTACGCTATAGGCGTGGAGCGTGCAATGCTGAAAACCTTGTACACATATGGCGAGGTCGACGAGAAGATATACCGTGCGGTACTTGATCATATCACCACGCAGTTTGAGGCGCTTGATGATGGTATTACGACGCCTGAAATAGGGCAGCCCGTGCCCGATGTGTTCGAAAAGCTTGCCCAATTTGTGCGGCGCATATTCTTGCCATCGCACGCAGCGTTTACGTCTGTTGACAGGTATGTGTACTACCGTACCCACAGTGTGCTCGCGCGTACGGTCCTGCATGAGCTTGTGCTCATGCAGAGCCAAGAGGAGGACGGTGCCTTCGACGCTGCTGCGTTTGGGGCGGTGCAAGCGCGTTATGAGCGATACCTGGAAGGCTCAACACGGAAGATGCGAGTGCTTGAAACGGAACAACACACAAGTATTACCCGTGTCGCAGAACGTCTTGTGCGTCATAGCGTACTTGAGGTGGAGGAAGGTGCCCTTGATGAGCTGTATGCGCGCGGGCTTCTCACGCCCAAGTCCTACATTGCACTTCGTGACGAGCTGGAAGAAGAGGCAGAGCGAATAAGCGACAATGAGCCACGCTGAGACGATATGTTCGGTGTGCTGTTATATTGCGCAAGCACATGTGTGAGCGGCGGCACGTGGCAACGAGCAACACTGCTTTACGTGATGCCCGTGAGAACGTGCCAGTTGAAAATTGGCGAATATCCCGCCGGCTCAGTTGATTTTGCGGATACACGTGGCACCCTTACTGTGAGCGTCTGAAAGCATGAGCCGTCTTCTCGGTCTATCACGGCGGCATAGCTGCTCGCGGTTGGAATAGTCGCTGGCAGAGTATATCAGCCGAATAACTAATGTGGACCAATGACCGACGTGTTGTGTCCAGTTCTTGGACGTGCTGGTCGCCAGCTATGCATAAATATGGCTAGACATAGCCACGCAATACAAGCGAATGCACCCGTTGTGAGGCTTGACAAAAACACAAATGTGTGTATATAATAGGTTGAAATCTGCAGAACATGTAAAACACAAAAAGGAGTAAAAAGATGCGCCCGATGACCTTTGTTGAACGGGTTTGCGCTTACTGGGCGCTGCCCGAGGAACGAAGAAGCCAGTTTCAGGGGCCTCAAATTGAGGCTTACCATCTGCGGCTCGGTATGGTGGCGGAGCCGATCACGGTGGAAGACAGGCGGGCGATGTGGCAGGAAGCGTTCGCTGATGTCCTGCTAAGTTTGCCGGCCTTTGCTCGGTAAGCACGAGCGCATACTGCACCACGCCCGCCTTGAGCCATTTCGGCCAAGGCGGGCATTGCATTATTGCTTCCTCACGCAGTCTCCTTCTTCGTTGGTGTAGGTTTTTGGAATACGGCGGGGTTACTGTCGCGCCTACCTTGTGTGTTACAAGGTTCTTGATCCATGTAATAAGAAAGAGACCATGAAAAATATACTACTCGCGTTTGCGCTGATGATGAGTGCAGCATCCATTTTACTTGGTACTGCGCATACAGCTGCCGCAAATGAGAACACGAGCGCTTCCTATACGGAGTGGGGAAGCTCGGATTCTACCAGCGCACCGCTCTACTGGGGCGGAGAAACATTCGCTGATCTGGAAGAACTTATTGAACGCTTACGCGTGTTCCTTGAAGAGTTTCGCGCACGTCAAGACGACGCGTACCCCGGTACGAGCGCCGCACAGGTGAATGTCACGACGGAAGCGGCGACGGATGTGGACGAGGAGAGTGCACGACTCAACGGCGAGCTTGAGCTTAACAGCGAGGATGCGGCAGAGGTGTGGTTCGAGTACGGCATGTCGCGTGATGGCATGACTGAGCGGACGGAGATACGAACGTTCGACACGGACGATGAAGATGATGGCATGATCTCATTCTTCGCCACAGTGAGCGACTTGAATGAAGACACGGAGTATTACTTTCGCGCGGTCGCAGAGGATGAAGAAGGCGGACGAGACACGGGGGAGCGTTTGACGTTCCGCACGAGTGAAGAAGATGCAGATGAGGACACGGAGGACGACGACTTGGATGAAATGCCTGACATACGTACGGGCTCTACCGAGTCGGTGACGAACAGAAGCGCGGTGCTCGAGGGAAGCGTAGAGATGAATGACCTATCGGACGGCACCGTGTTCTTCGTATACAGCGAAGAGGAAGAGCTGGTGCAGGATGTTGCGGAGGATTACAGCACCTTTGAGGAAGTGGAAGAAAACGATAGCTCACTATGGGGCGGCTTGGTAGACAGCGGTGTGTCAGACGACAGCGACTTCTCGCTTGAGGTGGAGGAGCTGGAAGATGACACCACATACTACTACGCGGCTGTCATCGCGTACGAAGATGAGGATGGTGAAGAGGTCATGCGGACCGGTGCGGTGCGCAGCTTTACCACCGACGACTCCGAATAATCACGCTGCTTGTCCGAGGCCATGTGCGTACGAAGCCGCGCTCCGGCGCGGCTTCGTACGAGCCCGGTAATCCTCGTACTGTGCGGCACAGTATGCCACCCTGCACGCATCTTTGCCGTTTTGCATTTTCGCTGCACATGTGTTTCTGTAGTCATACGCGTGCTTTATGACGTGAGCACAGCAGCGACCGTTACGAACATCATGCATACACGTGATAGCTCAACAGAAGAGTCGGCCCTGGTACTCCAAGGGCTCACGAAGTCGTACAAGAGTACGGACGTGCTCAAAGGTATCGATCTCACGGTTGCGCGCGGCACCATGCTCGCACTTCTTGGACCTAATGGCGCAGGCAAAACCACCACCGTGCGTATCCTATCCACGCTGCTTGAGCCCGACTCCGGCAGTGCGCGCGTATTGGGCTACGATGTGGTGCGTGATGCGCGGCGCGTGCGCGAGGTCATCGGTCTTACGGGCCAGTACGCCGCTGTGGATGAGTTCCTGACGGGGCGTGAGAATCTTCGCTTGATGGGCCGCCTCTACCACCTTTCCGGAGAGCGTGCGCGTGCGCGTGCCGACGAGCTTTTGGCGATGTTCGAGCTCACAGACGCGGCAGACAGGGCGGCCAAGACATATTCGGGTGGCATGCGGCGTCGGCTTGACCTTGCGCTATCGCTCGTGGCGTCTCCTCCGGTCATATTTCTTGACGAGCCGACGACCGGCCTTGACCCGCGCTCGCGCCTTGCCATGTGGGACAACATACAGCGGCTCAAGCGCGAAGGGGCGACCATCCTCCTTACCACGCAGTACCTTGAGGAGGCGGATAAGCTTGCGGACCGTATTGCGGTGCTTGATCATGGCACGATAATCGCCGAAGGTACTTCAGACGATCTCAAGGCGCGCGTCGGAACGGAGCGCATCGAGCTCATCATTGATCCTTCCAGCGACTTCCGGCACGCGCTCTCGCTTGTCACCGGGGAGGGACTCGCACACGACGAAGAGGCCCGCACCATTTCCGTGTCGACCGACGGAAGCGTAGCGGAGATAAAGCGCGTGCTTGATGTGATATACGAAGCAGGCATCGACCTGTCGGGCATGTCGGTGCATAAACCGACGCTCGACGATGTGTTCCTGCGTCTCACGGGCCGCGACCCTGCCGAGGAAGCGACCGGCACTAATGCATAGTTTGCGTATGACCGTCTCACACACATTCCAGTCAGGCGTATCGGATTATGTTGTGCTCATTGCGCGGAGCCTAAAGCATATCTTCAAGAACATGGACCAGCTCTTGGGCCTTACCGTACAGCCGGTGATGTTCATGCTGCTCTTTGGCTACGTGTTCGGCGGCGCGATAGGCACAAGTGAGGGGAGCTATATCAATTTTCTCGTCGCAGGCATTCTCGTGCAGATGGCGGCGTTCGGCGCCACGACCGTGTCGCTCAGCATCGCAACAGATGTGCGCAGGGGCATCGTAGACCGCATCAAGACTCTGCCCATTGCAGGTGGCGCGTTGCTTATTGGCCACGTCACTGCCGACCTGGTGCGCAACGTGCTCTCATCGCTCATACTGCTTGCCGTTGCGTTCCTCATGGGCTTCAGGCCGGTTGCGGGTATGTCCGAGTGGCTCATGATCGCGGGAATATTGGTCGCGTTCACGTTTGCCATTTCTTGGGTATTTGCGGTGATCGGTCTTTTGGCGCGGAGTGTCGAGGCGGTGCAGTGGCTCGGCTTCTTCATTATTTTTCCCCTCACATTCGCCAGTGCGGCGTTTGTCCCCACCGACACCATGCCGAAGTACCTGCGTATATTTGCGGAGAATCAGCCCGTGACGCACACCATCGAGGCCGTGCGTGCGCTCATGCTTGGAAACGAAGTCGGAAGCCATGCATGGATAGCTCTGGTGTGGTGGTTCGCGCTCATCGCAGTAGCTGCGCCACTTGCGGCACGTGTGTTCAGGAAGCGTGTGGCTGCCTAGGGGGTGGGGCAATGATAGATACATATAAGAGCCACACAGCGTTGCTGTGTGGCTCCTGTTCTGTCGTCTCTACGTGGTGCTCAGATAACCCTGCCGACTCCACCTGAAGAACTCGTGTAGATATGGTTGAGCGCGTGGAGCAGCATGTTTACATGCTCAACCGCATCGCTCGCTTGTCGCGTGCTGTCGATGTGCTGTTGTTTCAACCTGCCCTCAGGGCTCACCGCATAGCCCTCGTGCGTCACCCTCACGGTGCAGCACATGAATTCGCTTGTTCCGTAGAGCTTCAGCCACACCTCCAGCACATCTGTGCCAAGACCCCTGAAGACCACCTTGTCACGGAGACTTTCATCCGCGAACAAGCGCAAGCGCGATGCAGGCCAATGAAACACGGCTTCGTACCTCTGCTTCTGCTGGTGACGGCTCATCACTTTGTGAGTGAAATAACCGGTAGCATAGAGCAGCGCGCATACGACCAGTTCTTCCCAAGTCATCTTTCCAACCCCTTCTTACTGCCGTCTGCAAAATAGCACAGGTATTATCGTATGTCAATTTTTGCCGAGCACTAAAGTGCTGCGAGAATGACCATCAAGACCTGTAT
>CAYWMQ010000009.1:0-2348 GCA_964459635.1 uncultured Candidatus Saccharibacteria bacterium
CTTTTTGGTGCCGAGGGCGGGAGTCCTGCTCCGCATCCCTTACGAGACTCGATCTTAAGTCGAGCGTGTATACCCAAAAAATATCTATAGACACCACCTCGGCGCGGTGCGCCGCGTTGCTTATCTTTTTGGTGCCGAGGGCGGGAGTCCTGCTCCGCATCCCTTACGAGACTCGATCTTAAGTCGAGCGTGTATACCCAAAAAATATCTATAGACACCACCTCGGCGCGGTGCGCCGCGTTGCTTATCTTTTTGGTGCCGAGGGCGGGAGTCGAACCCGCATCCCTTACGAGACTCGATCTTAAGTCGAGCGTGTATACCAATTCCACCACCTCGGCAGTGGCTTCTAATGCAACGTCCCACCGAGTATAGCACCCTGTTTGTTTGGTTCAACGAGAATACACTCTCCTTCGTCATCTGGTACACCCAGCGTGAGCACCTCAGATATAAATGGTCCAACTTGTCGTGGCGGAAAATTTACAACACCTAGTACAATGCGGTTTTGCAGCGTCTCCCGGGTGTAGTGTTTTGTAAGCCGTGCGCTCGATTTTTTGAGACCAATCTGTACACCAAAATCAATCGTCAGCTTATAGGCTGGCTTGCGGGCTTCAGGAAAGTCTTCAACAGCAACAATTTTGCCGACGCGTATATCTACTTTCTCAAAATCATCGTATGAGACCATGAGGCACGGGCGGGAATCGAACCCGCGCATCGCGGTTTTGCAGACCGCTGTGTTACCACTTCACCACCGTGCCAGAGCTCCAGTGTACGCGAAAATCAGTAACGAAGGAAGCCTGTAGAAGGTAGAAAGTAGAAAGGGTACAACACGCATGTAGAATCCGAGCTGTTGGTCCCTCGTTCCAGTTTCTACTTTCTACTTGCTACTCACTAAGCAACGCATCCACTCGCCTTCGCTCCTTTTCACCCTCATCCAGTGCGAACTCCACATGTGGTACGCGCTTCATGCGCGCATGGGTCTTAAGGTACTCTCGGCATTCGCCACGCTTGCGCATTAAAAACCCAAGCGCAGGCCCCTCTGCATCCTCCGGGAAGACGCTGACCAGGAACGTCACATGGTCCTCCGCATCATTAAATACCACGTTCGTGAGCGTGATGAGCCCGCGGCCGCTTGACTCGGATGCGATAAAGCGAGCGGCGAGCTCCCGCAATAGTTCCGTAGCGCGAAGATGGTGCTCGGTAGCCATAGCCGTTCAACGTTTGGTGATGCGGAACGTAACAAGCTCATCGCCGTACGTGAGGGGCTGCTCAAGCGCGAGCGCCAACACAGCTCCGCAGTCGTTGCCGCTCTCGACGCGTGAGACGGCTGACTTTCCCGCCTGGAGCGATTCGACACGGCCCTGCACCAGCTCTTCGCCTTTGCGCAGCACCCGCACGCGTTCGCCCTCTTCAAGGGTTCCAGAAAGGACTCGTGCACCCACTGTTTGGCTCTTCTTAGTGGCACTGAAACTCTTAAGTACCTGTGCGCGCGAACGCTCCTCTTCCTGCTCGGTCACGGGAATCCGCTCCGTAAGCCGTGCTTCCACCCACTCATTCACCTCGTAAATGATGCGAAAGAGGCCTATCGCGACACCCATGCGCTCTGCAAGCTCGCTGGCGCGTGCATCTACGCCCACGTTAAATCCGAGCACGAGCGTTTGCGGACTGCCCGCCGCGTGCTTGATGTCACTCTCCACGATAGAGCCCACTCCCTTGTGGATGCACTGCAGGCGGACACGGTCTGTATCCAGCTTCTTGAGTTCATGCTCCAAAGCCTCCACCGAGCCGGTGACGTCACATTTCAGAATGATGGGGAGTATGTATGAGCCATCCGCTTGCTCCTCAAGCTGTTCGGCGCTTGGAGCAGGACGAAATGATGCCGCCTGCGCGGCCGCTTCTGCACGCGTGCGTGCCGCCAGTTTGTCATCAACCGTGATGAATCGTTCACCCACCGGGGGCAGATCCGAAAATCCCGTCACCGTTACAGGGCTTGAGAACGTGGCGCTTGTGATGCGCTTGCCCTTGAAGTCCTCGATCATGCGCAGTGGTGCGTACGTGGCCCCAGCCACTAGGTACTGGCCTTGCTTGAGCGACCCGTTTTTTATGATGAGTGTGGCAAACATGCCCTTTTTGGGATGACACTGCGACTCGATCACGATACCCTCTGCCGGTACATTCGTGTCCCCGGTAAGCTCACGCAGGTCAGCAGACAAGAGGAGCAGGTCGAGCAGCTCGCTCACGCCGCGCCCGCTCTTGCTGTCAATGGGCGCGTACGGCACATCGCCACCCATGCCTTCCAGGTACACCCCGTGCTCAAGGAGGCTCGCCTTTGCGCGCTCTACGTTTGCGTT
>CAYWMQ010000009.1:2448-14139 GCA_964459635.1 uncultured Candidatus Saccharibacteria bacterium
ACATGCACGACAAAAAGTACGTCTACCTCGACCACGCGGCTGCTACGCCGCTCGACCCGCGCGTGGCGGCCGCCATGGAGCCCTATGGCAGTATGACGTACGCCAACGCAGGTGCGCTGCATGCGATGGGTGTGGCGGCAAGGAGCGCCGTAGCCGACGCGCGGCGCACGGTAGCGTCCGCAGCGGGTGTGCAGGCGGAGGAGGTCGTTTTCACCTCAGGAGGTACGGAGAGCAACAACCTCGCGCTCGTCGGAGTGGTGCGGCGGCGTATACGCGAAGGCTCCAAGCCGCAGGACATACACATCATCACGAGCGCCATTGAGCACGCATCCATATTGGACTGCGCACGTGCACTTGAAGAGACCGGGGTTTCCGTGACGGTGCTTCCCGTAGACACTGAGGGGCGTGTGCGCGTGGGGGACTTACTGTCCGCCCTACGCCCCGAGACCGTGCTCGTGTCTGTGATGCTCGCGAGCAACGAAATAGGCACGATACAACCCATCGGCGAGCTTGCGCGCGCGCTCGCAAAAGTGCGAAAAGAGCGAAGCGGCATATATCCACTCCTCCACACCGATGCGAGCCAAGCACCTGCATGGCTTTCCTGCAACGCGCATGCGCTGGGGGTGGACCTCATGACCCTCGACGGTCAGAAGCTTGGCGGCCCGAAGGGTATCGGTGCGCTCGTGCGGTTAAAACATGTGCCACTTGAGCCTGTACTCTACGGGGGCAACCAGGAGTTCGGTCTGCGCCCGGGCACACCTCCCACCCAGCTCATCATAGGTTTTGCCGAAGCGCTCCGCCTTGCGCAAGACGAACGTGCCTCATACGTCTCCACGATACGGGAGCTACGCGACAATTTTATGAGTGCGGTGGAGCAGGTGTTTCCTGATGCAGAGCTTCATGGCGCACGCGGCGATGGTCGCATGCCGAACAACATTAACTTTTCCATACCCGGCATAGACGGCGAACGTATCGTCTTAGGGCTCGACGTGCGCGGCGTGGCAGCGTCTACGCGAAGTGCGTGTATGCTCGGCGAAGCGCCTGGCAGTGTTGTGGTGCGAGCGCTGGGGAAGGGTGACGATGCTGCGCGCGGCGCTGTGCGCTTCACACTTGGTCGCGCGACGACAGCTTCCGACGTGGAGTACGCGCTCGCTGCGTATCTTGATGTCGTACGCGCTCTTCGCGCAGAGCGTACCCCTGATACACCCGCGCGGTAGTGCTTGCCTACTCACTTCTCCCCTTGTCGCACCCGTCCTCGGGCTGGTGTTGACAGAAAAAATATGCTATAGTGATACGTATATGGTACCGTTCAACAATTTCACCAACAAAGCAAAAGAGGCTGTGCGCCGCGCGCATGAGCTTGCCGTAGAACGCGGCCAGAACCACGTCAACCCTCTTCACCTGCTCGCGGCTCTCGTCGTGCAGGAAGAAAGCATGATCTTCTCCGTTTTGGAGCGCATCCAAGTGGACCCTATCATGCTTACCGACGCGGTCTTGGACGCGCTCGAAGCGCCGGAGCAGGCGACCGTCCTCTCCCCCAGTTATCAGCTATATCTGACCCCCGAGCTCGCGCAGGTGCTTGAGAATGCCGCTAAGGTCGCCGCGAGTATGAACGATCAGTACGTGAACACGGAGCACCTCTTTGTGGCTATTCTTGATACGCCCGGTCCGGCGCGCGAGGTGCTTGGCCGCTTCCAGTTTGACCGCGCTGCCGTGTTACAGGTACTGCAGGAGCTACGGGAGAGCGATGCCAAGGAAGGCACGCAGCCCAAGCGTGCGCGTACACTCGCCAAGTACACGCGCTCACTGACCACGCTCGCGGCCGAAAACAAGCTCGACCCCGTGATAGGCCGAGACAACGAGATCACGCGCGTGATCCAGATCATTTCGCGCCGCACCAAGAACAACCCTATCCTCATTGGCGAGGCGGGGGTGGGTAAGACAGCCATAGCGGAAGGCCTCGCGGTGCGCATGGCAGCCGGTGATGTTCCGGAGAGCCTTCGCGGCAAAGAGCTCGTCTCGCTCGATCTCGGGCTCTTGGTTGCGGGTACGAAGTATCGTGGCGAGTTTGAGGAGCGCCTGAAGAGCATCATGCGTGAGATAGAGCGTAGCAATGGTAAAGTCATTCTTTTCATCGACGAGATACACACGCTCATTGGTGCAGGTGCGGCGGAGGGTGCCATGGACGCCTCCAACATGCTGAAGCCCGCGCTCGCGCGTGGTGAGCTGCGCGTCATCGGTGCCACCACTACCAAGGAGTACCAGAAGCACATTGAGCGTGACCAAGCCCTCACCCGCCGTTTCCAGCCTGTGTTTGTGAACGAGCCCTCGCTTGAGGACACCACGGCCATTCTGCGCGGCTTGCGCGAGCGCTACGAGGTGTATCACGGCGTGCGCATCACCGATGAGGCCATTGTAGCGGCGGTAAACCTTTCCGCACGCTACCTGACCGAGCGCTTCTTACCCGACAAGGCTATAGACCTTGTAGACGAAGCTGCGAGCGCGCTGCGCATCTCGCTTGAGAACAAGCCGCCCATACTGGAAGAAACACACCGCAAGATCACACGGCTTGAGATAGAGCGCGAGGCTCTCAAGAAGGACGCAGACAGCGCGAGCTCCACCACGATTAGCCGCAATGCTAAAGAACGCATGCGCGAGATAGACCGTGAAATAGCCGAGCTGCGGGAGAAGACCAAGGAGCTCGAGCTTAAATGGAACAATGAACGCGATGCGCTCACCGAGATCAAGCGTCTCAAGAAGGACTTGGAGCAAAAGCGCGTAGAAGCCGAAAATGCTGAAGTGGCTGTGGATCTTGCGCGAGCTGCAGAGATACGCTACGGCGTCATTCCGTTGCTGGAGGCAGAGCTTGATACAAATGTGCGCAAGCTAAAGAAGCTGCAAAAGACGCGGCGCATTTTGAAAGAAGAGATCACCGAGGCGGAGATAGCCGATGTGGTGTCTCGGTGGACAGGTGTCCCTGTGACGCGCATGCTCGAAGAGGAGGCTGCAAAGCTTGCGCGCATGGAAGAAGAGCTCAGGAAGCGTGTGGTGGGTCAGGACGAGGCTGTGGCAAAGATAGCGGACGCCGTGCGGCGCTCGCGCACAGGCATCGCCGATCCCAACCGACCCATCGGCTCATTCCTCTTTTTGGGCCCTACAGGCGTGGGCAAGACAGAGCTTTCCAAGGCGCTCGCGGAGTTCATGTTCGACGACGAAAAAGCGCTCATACGCGTGGATATGAGCGAGTACATGGAGCGCCACAGTGTTTCGAAAATAATAGGTGCTCCCGCGGGGTACGTGGGCTACGAAGAGGGCGGCAACCTCACCGAAACAGTGCGCCACAGGCCCTACTCGGTACTGCTCTTCGACGAAGTGGAAAAAGCGCACCCGGAGGTATTCAATATTCTGCTCCAGGTACTCGACAACGGCCACCTTACCGACGCCAAAGGTCGTACGGTCAACTTCAAGAACACGATCATCGTACTTACGTCCAACATCGGCGCAAACCACATCGACCGCATGAGCACGCTTGGCTTTGTTGCCGACCACAGCGAAGGCGCAGCGTACGAGCTTGCGAAGGGCAAGGTGCAAGACGCGCTCAAGGAGTACTTCCGGCCCGAGTTCCTCAACCGCCTTGATGAAATAATCATCTTCAACATTCTCACGCCGGAAGTCATACGAGACATCGCGCGTGCGCAGGTGGAGATAGTGGAGAAGCGCTTGGCGGAAAAGCACATTACGCTTCGGGTCACCGATGCCGTACTGGAAAAGCTTGCGAAGGACGGCTACGATCCGCACTTCGGTGCACGCCCCATGAAAAGGCTCATCCAAAACAAGATCCTCACACCGGTCGCGAGCATGCTCATCACCAATGGCGTCATGGCGGGCGGCTCCGTCACGGTAGACATCAAGGGCGAGGAGTACACATTTGAGGTAAAAAAGGGCAGGGGCACACCGAGCCGCTTGCGCCCCAGGGACATGGCGGAAGTGTAGGGACGAAAGCATGAAAACATAAAAACTAAAAAAGAAAGCCCGCAGTGATGCGGGCTTTCGGCACAGTGCGTCTTCAGGTTACTTCTGTACTGTGCAGTGGTGCGCCTATAGGTGTATTTGCTCCACACGAACGGCTTATGCAAGGCTTTCTTTGTGACGACTTCTTTGATTTTCTGCTCCCGTGAGAAGTGCGAGCCCTTCGTTGGCTTACCTAGAATATCGCTAGCATGGCACGAAACGCCTCGGGGTCTTCTTTCTCAAGCGCCAGAATCGCGTCGAGCTCGGCTCGAATCTTGCGGATACGTGCACGCTGTTCATCGCGGGTTTCTTTTCGCGCATCGGTGCGGAAGACTCTGAATTCCCCGTCAATGTAGAAGATGACCTCGTGGCCGTCTTCTGTGGTTAGTTCATCATGCCACTGCCTGCGCACGCGCCGCTCCAACATACCCCACAGTCTCGGTGCTCGGTCGAAGCGTGGGTTGTTCTCCACCTCACCGTAAATGTGCATCTCAAAACCGATGTGGTCGTAGTCCTCGGTACCGAAGTCTTCGACGCAACGGCGGTGCACTTCCGCGTGGAATGCTTCCTCGCGGCGCAGCGCAAGCGCGCAGAGGTGTTGTAACGGAATCGGGAGTGTCCCGATGGGTTCGCTGTTGGGACGCCCAAAGAAGTGCCGCTCAATCCGTCTGCGCTGCTCCACAGTAAGCACAGGGGCATCCGACGCCGCTAAGGTTGCCTTTAGTAGATCACGAAATTCGTGATCGGGTGAGACTTTACTCATGTTCACAGCTCTCGTTCTGGTGGTTGCCGGTTCGACACATAAGATGTAAAAAGAACACTCCATCCTATATTATACTACATTAAAAAGTAAATGTAAAGTACTGCTGTAGCATTTTCATGGGCGAGCAGAAAAGCTTTCTTTAGAGCCATTTAATTTGCGTTTCCCGGCTTGACCCACAAATTCGTGTATGTACTGGGCTGGAAACGCACAAGGAAGAGGAAAGCCCGCAGCAGTGCGGGCTTTCGGCGGAATTCGCCTGTTTGCTATGTGCTGCTTACTGGCGCGGACACGGCTTCGTACCCCACCCGCCACAGTTCGTGCACTTTTTGAAGCTATCCTTGAGCTTCTTCGTTCTTCCGGGGTTTGCTCGGTCTCTCGGGCGGAAGAGCCAGCCCGAGCCGCCGCAGCGTTTGCAGAGGCGCATTGCTTTCATTTCAACCCCTCTTTCCGCTCCCTCGCCCTAATCTCTCGCAGTCTGGCCGCGCGGTATGTGCGCGATTCGCGTCGCATCACCTCTTTAAGCTCTTTATACGGAGGCTTTCCGGCAAAAAGCTGTTTAATGCCCGTTACCGAGCATTGCAAGAACATGCCAAGATGCAGTCCTTCCGTGCCACCCTCTTCCCATTGCCCGTGGACGTTACGCTCGATCGACCAGATCGGGCTTCCAGCCTCGTCGTATATAACACATCTTTCAAATGCAACATCCGCAAAAGCGGTAAGCCCGGCTTCGCGGAGTTGAGTGATCTTCTGCTCATCGTCGCCTTCCAGTGTGACGAGAAGCATTGTGAATGTAGCGCGCGTTCCGACGAGAAGTGCCGCATCATTCGCCGCTGCCATACCCCGCTCGCGGATAAGTTGTGCAGCCTTGAGATAGTTTTCGAACATACTCCCACCTTTCTTTCCAGCCCAAGATAGTAAACACAACAAAAGCACATATGTCAAGCTCGGTGTATCACGGATATCACCTTGCCCCGCACGCGCGTCATGCGGCCTAGCTGCGCAGATGTGCGGTAGGCGTTGGTGCAGAATCCGCAAGCGGGCAGCGCAACCCAACGTATGTGGTGTGGTAAGGTGCAAAGAAAAGCCCGCCTATGCGGGAAGCTTTTCTTATTGTGCGCCGAACTGGAGATGGTTAGACACCAGTGTGTAGCGTTTTCGGGTTGATTTGGTGAGCAATGTTGGAAATACTGGGTCAGTTTGACCGTTTCGTTAGAAACGGATTTTCCATATCAAATAGCAACATAGGCGTTTCATTGTTGAATACCTCCTCGGGAAAACCGTACCTCTCGCCATAGAGCGTTCCGACATGACAGAACTTTGCTTGTGACCAGTCAAAACCAAGTACAGCAGCAGCTTCTTTGACTGATACTTCGTCCGTACCTTCTACCTCAACAAACGGTTCAAGGAACGGCCATTCGTCAATTGTCACTTCGACGTCACCGAGCTTCCACAGTTCTCGTTTCGTTTCTTGGTATGCTTTTTTGCGGCAGCCAATATTTTCCAGAAGTGCGCACGCTGCATCAAATGAATCCACGGTAATGCAAAGCTCTTTTTGATCGGCAATTGTCGTGCCATCCACCACCTTGAGGCTCATGGTGATCTTACCGCCCTCGTCGCGCACGCGCAACCAGCCGCCCTTTATCTCATTTGACGTGGGGAGATGGAACACTGCCCTTTTTTGTAAAAATTCTGGCCTCATAAGCACAGCTTTTGCACGTGAAAGCCGCTCATGCACGTCGTCTTTATCTATATTTGGAAATGTCGCTTCATATTCAATGTTCATAATGAATATCTTACCATTAACTGGTCATGAATATGTAATAAGAGACGCCGCACGGATTTCCGCGCGGCGTCGTATAGTTCACTTTCCAAAGAGCGTTGGCCGTATGTTGGGGTAGACGAAATCACCTGGCTCCTCCATGCACCACCCCACCGCTTCGCCCGGCATGCGACAGTTGAAGTTGCAAAATGGCGTTACAGTAAGCCGAAGCGATGTGTCCGTTAGCAAACGTTCCACATCAACGTGGCCAATTGCCTTTTGCAATCGTTCCTTGAGTGCCGTAGGCCTTCCAAAGAACTCCTGCACAGGAAACCCGAGATCGCGGCGCATGTAACAGAAGTAGAGATGAAGACGTGGGTCAACGCGCACATAGTCGCCAAAGCCCTCTTCACATACGTTTTTGTAGGGACACGATACGCACGGCTCTGCACTGCGATTAAGCGCATCGCCCATTTTAACCTCAACCGTGCCGCCCCGAGCGAGATGGAAACGCAGACGTCTCCGTCCTACGTTCTTTTCCACGCGAACGATGTCCACAGTGCGCGGCAAAACATATTTGCGGATGATTGGACGCCAATCCTGGTACATGCGTTCGTAGGCATCGCCGATCTGTGGCGTCCACAGCAGCGTATAGAGCTTGAGTCTGTTACGATGCTCTTCTATGAACTCCAACTGCTGTGTGACGTCCTCCGTATACCCCTTCAACAACAACAGGTTGAAAGCGATACGAATGCCGCTCTTTGCGGCCAAAGTGATGCCTCGCAGAAAGCGATCATAATCCCCGTAACCGCCCGAGATCTCTTTGAACATCACTGGGTTTGTCGAATGCCAACTTGTCCGTATGAGAGCAAGACCAGCTTCGCGAAGTTTGTCGGCGTACATGTCCAGCAACTGGCCGTTGGTGGTCATTGTGACGATGTATCCACGCTCTGTCAGGCCAGCTACCACGTCGTGGATGCGGTATTGCCCGTCGCGCCACAATAGCGGCTCAAGAGCGCCGATCTCCACTTTGGACAATCCGCTGATCTCGCGCCACAGATCCGCTGTAGCCATTATGTGCGCATATGACAGTGGTTTCATCGGCATTAGCCACCTCCTTGCAATAGGATATGTTGGATTGTAGAGACGACTTCATCTGGCGTACTGTCGCTCGTATCAACTTCGATGAGGTTGAGCGAGAGGAATGTTTGCGCCACACGATCAAGGAAAGACGTGTCACGTTCAAGTTCAATGTCGCTTCCTACAACGTTACGTTTCCGCATACGCTCTACGCGCACGCGTGCGCGTGCTGTGAGTAGAAAGGCGAAGTCAGGCCGTAGTAGTCCTTCCTCGTCATGGATGCTCGCAATACGAGGATCCATGACGAGGTGATATGCGAGAGTAGAGGCGATGTAGCGGTCACTGACCACCGAACCGCGCTCTAACATTTTGCGGATACACGTGGCATCATGCTCTACCGCAAGACGATAGAAGCAATACCGTTCGAGCGGTGCCGCTCTATGATCTACCTCACTTCGCAGAGTTTGGAATACTCCAGAGGGTGACTTGTAATAACGCAGGCCACTTCTCTCTGCGAGCAGTTTGCAGACAACGGTTTTGCCGACGCCATCAACGCCGTCAACACTTATGAAGATCGGCACTAGCGAACCTCCAAGATGGTATACAGAGTGACCTTATCGCCGATACGCAATTCCACGTCGTCGCCGTCTTCTCTTCCTAAGAGCAATTTTCCGAGTGGCGCATCAGGGGTGAGCACAAAAATTGTTTCTCCCTCGTGCTCAATTTGAACGCCACCTCCTGTTGGAGATAGTACATGTATGCGCTTGGAGCCGTTGTCAGCCTCAATGAGCACTACACTGCCGATTCGGACTGTACCATCTTCTTTTAGTGCTCCCACGTGGGCAAGTATCGCCTGTATTTGCGCAAGTGCCGCACGAAGCTCGACAATCCGTGCCTCGTGCGCAGTGACTAAGTACTGCGCTTCCTCTTTGAAGGTATCGTAACGTGACTGCATCCTGCCGACGTGTTTATTTGCCTCCGCCTGCGCGTCATCACGGTTTTTCTCCGCTTGAGAAAGCGTTTCGTTGAGGTTGTCTCTGATTTTTTCGAAGATTGCAGATTTGTTCATGTTCGCGTCCTTTTTGGTGATTTCAAAAATCTTTACAGGTCCATGACGGATCTGATGCTTGCTACAGCATATTGATTATATACCGTCAAGTCAAGGAACGGAAGAACCTCGCAAAAAATTGCATACCATCTATAAATATGGCATAATATATCATATGCAGAACACCGCTACTATCTACCTCATCCGCCACGCAGAGTCAGAAATGAACGTGCGCAAGGAATTGATCGGTGGGCGCAGTAACGAGACACCGCTTACTGAAAAAGGAATCGAACAAGCCCGAACACTGGGGCGTTTTTTGTTGCAGCAGGGCATCTCTCCGCACCATGTGCTCTCTTCTCCCGCAGTGCGGACACGCGAGACTGCACGGCACGCGCTTTCGGAAATGAATATCGCGTTTGATCTCTCTGTACACGGCGATCTCCATGAAATGGGGCAGGGGCAGTGGGTGGGGAGGCCGCGTGCGGAGGTGTACACCGATGCGGTAAAAGCAGACATAGCGCGGCTGGGCAAGGATTTCAAGCTCGAAGGAGGGGAATCAATGAACGAGGTTGGGCTGCGTATGCTCAACCGCCTCAATGACCGTATCAACCAAACTACTGCTGACGAGCCTTTGACGTACTTCGTGTTTACCCACGGCCTCGCCATCCGGTGTCTCGTGTCACACCTCTTTGACTGGTCGCACGAGCAGACGTTTACAACCTCGACGCCAAACACCTCCATTACGCGACTTTCATATAGTGGAAAATGGTGGAAGTTGGACTACCTTGCCCGGGTGCCGGAGTAGCATATATGGCTCAAATAGGCACGAACAGGAGATTAGTCGAACCAGATGGCTTAAATGTGCAGTGGTAGTTATTGTAATACTCATTTAAGCCATTTTATGTTACGCTGAAAAGACAACTGAATAGAAAGACCTAAACCAATGGCTTTTGCCGCTGGCATGGTCGCAAATCGCAGAGTACAGAAAACCCGTCATTCAGGGCGTACTCTGCGTTATGTGGGGAAACTCACATAGGGGCTTCGGCCCTCCTGGTGGCGGGCTTTGTGTATCCGGCTGCCAGGGAATGTTACCAGCATCACTACTTGTGCATGTCGTACACCCCTGTCGAAGAACGTGCTCCCGTCTACAGTGCTCCCACCTCAAGTCCTGATGTGGTGGCGAACACAACGACGTACGTACCCACAAAGGCAGATTACCTCATATTTGAAGTACTTGGGCCGACAGCGGAAATGCTGCCTTCAATTATTATTGCGCTAGTTATCACAGCGGCCATCGTAAAGACGGTACTCAAGAAATTGATAAAAAACCAACCCGCACGAGCTATTGTTGCAACAATACTATTTTCTGGAATCTACTATTTCATGTTTCATTCGTTGATAACAGCAAGCTCGGTGTATCACGGATATCACCTTGCCCCGCACGCGCGTCATGCGGCCTAGCTGCGCAGATGTGCGGTAGGCGTTGGTGCAGAATCCGCAAGCGGGCAGCGCAACCCAACGTATGTGGTGTGGTAAGGTGCAAAGAAAAGCCCGCCTATGCGGGAAGCTTTTCTTATTGTGCGCCGGGCAGGATTCGAACCTGCGTAGCCCATAGGGCGGTGGATTTACAGTCCACAGCAATTGACCACTCTGCCACCGACGCGCTATAAATCGTGCACGAGACCCATCAGCGTATGATACCTTACCCGATGCTTTCGATTTGCAAAGCCAATCATAGCATAATATTTTAGAATGTCTTCCTTGCGGGTCAGATACACCTTATTGTGTAGCGCGACTGAAGGATGAAATTCCAAATCGATCAACATTGCACGAACATCATGGAGTAGTGGGATGGACTTGTTACAAAAACTTATTTGTACTCCGTGGCGGAGCTTATATACGGAACCATCCGTGTCGAACAAGCCTCGTAAAGCGGCAGCCTTGAACGTATTATCGTTCATAATCCACACAGGCACACGAACCTGCTCCTTAACCTTGTTATGTACAAGCCCCATGGCAAGGAACCACCGCACCAGTCTTGTTGAGCCAATATACACGTAGCGATATCCATGTTTCGTAACCGCTGTCTTGGCAGAGACCTTGAAGAGTGACTCCATCAGGTGTGCAACGTAGTGAACATAGTCGCGCTCTTTACTACCCAACGTAACCATGACTTGTGTATGCGACAGATTGCCGTCGCCAAGCATGATGCCTACAAACTCCGCGAGGGCTGTGGTGTAGGAAGTTGGAACATGGATGTCCGAGCGTGCCCTATTAAAGCCGACCTTGTTGCTGCGACAAGGAGAAATGCCTAATCGAAGAAGGCGATCATATACGCTGTTTTCCTTGATGTTGAGGATAGGGGCGATTTCGCGGATGGTTTTGTTCTCCGTTGTGTATAAACGGGTTAGGACCTCGCGGTACTCGTCCTCCTCAGCCTTTGTCCAGCGCCTTGCCATAGTTTTAATTAACCACTCCGATACAAAGATATTAACACCAATACCGTATCTCTGTAAACCCGCTCTGCTATACTGAGTACATGAGGTCTCTCTGTAAGGCTGTGCTCGTTGCTCTTCTGATACTTCCGCTCGGACTTTTTTTGCCGGGCGTGAGCGACACAGGTCCGTCTTACACGAAGGCTCACGCGGCTCTATGGGACGCGGCGGAGTTTTTGGTGCCGTGCGGCAACACCAACTGGGTGGCTACGGACAGCGGTGCAAACGAAGTATGTTACATCCGAGGAGGTGCCGCGGGCGAATGCACGGTATGCGATCTGGTGCAGCTTGCGCAAAATGTCGTGCGCATACTCATCTTCCTTGCCACGTGCATTGCCGTACTTCTCTTCGTATATGCAGGATGGCTCTACATTCAAGCGAGTGCATCACCCGGCAATGTCTCAAAGGCGCACGGCATATTTATCTCCACCCTCATAGGCCTCGTGGTGACGCTTGCGGCGTGGCTCATCATCGACACCATCATGAAAACCTTCTACGGTGATGGTGGCAGGTGGGGCCCATGGAATGACATACT
>CAYWMQ010000009.1:14239-20265 GCA_964459635.1 uncultured Candidatus Saccharibacteria bacterium
TCATGAAAACCTTCTACGGTGATGGTGGCAGGTGGGGCCCATGGAATGACATACTTTGCGATGTAGAGACAGCACAAGAGCGCTACTGCGTGCCGATACGCACGGGCATGGGTGCGATTGGGGGTGGCATCGGAGGCGGCGGAGCAGGTGGCGGTGGAGGGGCAGTCGGCGCAGGTCGAGTGACAGACGCGGATGCACGCACTCAATTAGCAAACGCAGGTATATGTGTCTGGGACTCGGTTACACAACAGTGCAGGACTGGGCCTGTTGCTGATCCGGGGGCTACGTCTTTGCAGAACGTACGCCAAGAGACGCTAAATGTAGCATTGGATATGAAAAAGGCCTGCCCGACGTGCGATATTAAAATAACTGGAGGCACAGAAAGTGGCCCGCATGTGGGCGGTGACCAGAGTCATGGAACAGGCTATAAGATTGATATTGACGATACTCCTTCGGTTAACCAGTATATTGAGTCAACGTGGTTACCGTCTGGCACGCGAGGCGACGGTGCGCCACAGTACACGCAGACCACTGGTGTTGGACCCGCAAAGCAGACTACACTCTGTGCAAAGGAGGGAGACCACTGGGACTGTTTGTCATACTAGCTAGGTACCTGATACTAGCCTTTTAAATGCTTGACTTACCCTTCATATGCGGTAATCTAGTGCCATGTCCCAAGATCACCTCGTAAAACTGCGCAGCACGGAGTCGAAGCACATCCGCTTTGACAACCGCAACAAAAAGCGCGTAGAAAAAAAGCTTGAGCTCAACAAGTACGATCCGACCTTGCGCAAGGTTGTGAAGTACAAGGAGGTTAAGAAATAGTGAGCATCCTTCATGCCAAAAAGGTGCTTAACCCTCTTACGTAAAGGGTTAAGCACCTTTTTTGTGCGGGTCCACTCCGACTCGAACGGAGGACGGCGGTTTTGGAGACCGCTGTTTTACCACTAAACTATGGACCCGTTGCGTACATTCTTACCTACTTTTGCTACTTCGGCAACTCAGTGTATGGGATTGTGATACACTGAAGCCTATGCTGCATTCGCTCCAAGACACGCTCGCAGAACGCATTCTTACTGTTGAGGAATACCTGGGCCTTATAAACGATCTTATTGCTCCACTCCGTGTATTTGTCGCCGGGGAAGTGAGCGACCTGAAAATATTACCGCAGTGGGTGTTTTTTGCACTTAAGGACGAGGAAAGCGGTGCACTCTTGCGCTGTGGACTTCATGCACAGCAGTATCGAAGGATGGGTGTGAACATAGAAGAGGGCATGATGGTAAAGGTGGAGGGGTACGGAAAGCTCGCCGCAAAGAGCGGCAACTTTGGCTTTTGGGTGTCGAGCATCGAGCCCGTAGGAGAAGGCGCACTGAAGCGTGCGTACGAGCTCTTAGTGACGAAGCTGCGGGAGGAAGGCCTTTTTGCACGTAAACGTGAGCTTCCGTCATTCATCCGCCACATTGGGGTCATTTCATCAAAGAACGGCGTGGTGATACAGGACCTCATGAAAAATCTTGCCCCGCTCGGCATACGCGTCGACTTCCTGCACAGCGGTGTGGAGGGCGCGGACAGTGCGCGCGAGCTCCTCTCGGCCATACGACACTTTTCGCGCACTACGGCGCGCCCGGACGTGCTCGTGCTCATACGAGGAGGGGGGTCGCTTGAATCGTTGCAGGGCTTCAACAATGAGGCTGTGGTGCGTGCGCTCTATGCCTCACCTATGCCTGTATTGGTTGGTATCGGGCACGATGTGGACGCTCCCATCGCCACCATGGTGGCGGACTGGAGCGCATCTACGCCTACTGCGGTAGCGCATGTGATAAATGATTCGTGGGCGCCGCTAACGACCGCGCTGCCACTGGCCGTACAGCGTGTAGAGCGCGGTATGAGCGAGCTCGTGGCCCATCACCTGCGGCGCAGGCAGCTCTGCGAGCGCAGTCTCGCGAGTGCGGTACGGGCTGTACTAGCTCGTGCACAACGCGTGGAGGAGGACATGCGCAGGCACGTGCAGACCGGGCGCATGTGGAGTGCGCGGCTTATGGTAAAGTGCACCGAACGTGCCTCTCGGCTTGTGCGCTCATACGGTGCGGCGGTCTTGCGTCACGAACAGCGGGTTGGAGACCTGCTGCGGCTGATCAACGCCTCAGACCCGGAGCGGCTTCTTGCCCAGGGGTACGCGATAGTGCGGGGAGGAGAAGGTCACGTGCTCCGAAGCGTGCACGAGGTGCATGCGGGCAGTGCATTGAGTGTGCGCCTCGCGGATGGTACTGTGGAAGGTACCGTCTCACGCGTGGTCGGCTCCACTTAAAAACACCATAGTATGACATCCAAACAGCACAACATAAAAGATGAGCTTGCCGAGCTTGAGGCAATAGCGGCATGGTTTGAAAAGGGCACTGAGCTTGACGTTGAGGAGGGGCTTCTAAAGGTGAAGCGCGGCGCAGAGCTCGCAAAGTCGCTGCGTGCGAGGCTTAAGGCCGTGGAAAACGAATTCCGTGAAGTGGAGGCCGACCTCACGGGCGATGGCGCCGAAGGATCGAGCTAGCGGCACCTTGCCACCTCACTTTTGCATGATGTAATAAAAGGGGTTAAACCCCTTTTTCAAGCGAGGCAAGAGCCTCTGGTGCGGAAGGGAACCAGAGGATCTCCTTGTTCCGTTTGAACCACGTCATTTGCCGACGTGCGTATTTTTTTATCTCTTGGTATAGCTGGTCAAACATTTCGTCCTTGCTGAGTTTTCCCTGTACGTAGCGTGCTACGTAACGGTACTCCAGCCCAAAGTTTTCAAGCCGTTCCCACGAAAGCGGCGCCTGGTGTGCACCCGCGTGCAGGTGGGCCACCTCAGCGACCATACCGTGCCTCAGGCGCGCTACAAGACGGTCGTGTATTTTTTGATGCAGCACTTCTTTGGGAGGGCATAGGCCGAGCCATACCGTGTCGTAGCGCGGTGTGCGCTTTTCTTGCGGGGGTACGCGCCCAAGTGCGGTCGCCACTTCGATGGCGCGAATAAGCCGGCGCGGGTTCTTTTGCTCTATCGTGTCGGCGCGTGCCGGGTCGAGTGTGGCGAGCAGTACAAGAAGTTGTGCAGGTGACTGATGCATGAGTGCACGGCGCAGTGTAGGGTTTGGTGGGACCTCAGGAAGATCTTGTTCGTACACGAGAGTGTCAACATAGTAGCCGGTCCCACCCGCAAGAATGGGCATGGCGCTTTCGCTCACGACCTCATGCCCAAATACACGGTTTCGTAAACCGTGTATTTCAGTGGAAAGAGCGGGGCGTGTACGGTAGATGTGGTCGAGTGCTTCGAGAGCGTGTTTTCGCCAGCTTGACACCGTGCAGGTGGCACGTGGCGAGTAGATATCCAAGCAGTGGTGTTGCACGCCGCGCTTCTCGCGTTTAGTTACTTTTCCGGAGCCGATATCCAAGCCCCGGTACACCTGGCGGCTGTCTGCCGAAATCACCTCGCCGCGTAGCTTGCGCGCAAGCTCTATGGAAAGCGACGTCTTGCCGCTTGCGGTCGGGCCCACGATCACGAGCAGAGGCTTCTTTGTCTCCATGACGAGAAGTATGAAAAGAAACGGGCGACTCCGCAAGGGAGCCGCCACTAATGTTTCTGCACTACACGGATACGCAGGGTATGCAACCGCGTCGCGGTATCGTCTGCAGTATATCGCGCATCTGCGTACCGTTGAGGTAACCCAGGTCGCAGCCTACTTCAGCTGCCTGCTCCACAGTAAAAAGCGATCTCGGCACGTGCCCATGCAGAGCGGTCAAAAAGGCTTCCTCGCCACCGATGCGCCATGTCATCACAGTTAGGAGCCCCTCTAGACTGTACCCAGCCTCACGCAATGCCTTGGCGGTACGTATCGCGCTTGCTCCGGTGAGGATGGCATTATCAAGAAGGAGAACACCCCCACCTTGCCATGCGTGCTCGCCGAAATTTTCGAGCGGATCGTCTACTCGAAGAGTGCCATCCGCCTCTATTACGATGGGGATGCGCTCTTCGCAGTGGTATGACTTGTCCGCAAAATACCGTGCGAGCCATGAGCCGCGGGGTGGTACCGCCGCAACATTCGTAGTGTGGAGGTTGTGCCTCCACGCCTCAAGGTCGAGCTGCTCCACCACTCGCTGGAGCAAGTCACCGTCGGTGACGTGCTCAAGCCGCGGTGTGAGCGGCGATGCGCGTGCGCTTTCGGGACTATGCACTGACGTAAAATCGTACGTCTTGGCGCGTTCCGTATCGAACCCGCCCCGCCTCCACAGGTCTTTGATAAGGTCTCTGATACCTCGTGGCATCTTTGCCTCCAATTCGTCCGGTATACCTTGTCCTGCGAAGCAGCATACGCCTGCTCGCCCGACTGCACAATACGCCGGCTGTATGCGGGACTCGTATGCGGAATTCGTATACGGAGCTGTACCCCATTCTCACGAGCCCGCCGCATGCCTGCCGAAGCTTGGGCGAAGGCGGGAGTCGTACCATAAAAGCATTTTTGGTGGGGGTAGAGGGAATCGAACCCTCATGAGTTGCCCCACACGATTTTGCCTGCCCGCCGCAGCTTCAGCGAAGGCGGGAGTCGATCATGTGCACTGTTGTGCCGGAGGAGGGACTTGAACCCTCATGGCTTGCGCCACACGATTTTGAGTCGTGCATGTATACCAATTCCATCACTCCGGCATGATCCGACTGTTCCACAGTGTAGCGCATTATTGAGGCAAGGCAACGTGCTATACTACCCGTAAGGCCTCTTAGTAGGGCGCGTGCCGGGTATATCCGGTACTGCGCCGTGGCCGTCACCACCACGTATACCTATGAGTGAGATTTATCGAGACTCCATTTTTTGGGTAGAGGTTGACCGCATTAAGCCCAATCCCTTCCAGCCCCGGCGCGAATTTGACCAGGCTCGTCTCGAAGAGCTCGCCGATTCAATCAAGATGTACGGGCTCCTCCAGCCCCTCACGGTGACACGCGCGGAGTATCCGCAGGCGGATGGCGGCTTGCGTGTGGAGTATGAGCTCATCGCAGGTGAGCGGCGCCTGCGCGCGAGCAAGCTGGCGGGCCTCATTCAGGTGCCGGTCATCATACGTACCGGGGAGGATTCCGACCAAACAAAGCTCGAGCTTGCCATCATCGAAAACCTGCAGCGCGAAGATCTCAATGCTATCGATCGCGCAAAAGCATTTGAGCGGCTCGTCAAAGAGTTCGGCTTTAAGCAGATAGATGTGGGGAAGCGTATAGGTCGCAGTCGTGAGTACGTGGCAAACACACTTCGGCTTCTCACGCTGCCGAATCATATACAAGACTTCATCGCGCAAGGTAAGGTCTCTGAGGGTCACACGCGGCCGGTACTGATGCTCAACGACAGGCCCGAAGAGCAAGACGTACTCGTGAAAGAGATAATGCTCAAGAAGCTCACCGTGCGCGAGGCCGAAGCGATAGCGCGACGTGTGGCGCAAGACAGAGTGACCGGCAAGCACAAGATAGACCCGGAGATACTGGCACTTGAAAAGGAGCTCTCAGACCGTCTCGGTACGCGCGTGCACATTGAGCCGCGTCCGGTAGGTGGGCGGCTCGTCATAAGCTTCTTTTCCAGTAAAGACCTGGCGGCGCTCCTGGAGTCGATACGCGTGGAGAGCCCGCACGTGGCCGCCCCGGTGTTCGACGGTTGGCCCGAGGGTGTACCTATGCAGTCCGGCGAGCCCGACCGCGCTACGGTTGTTGCAGGAGCAGTCGCTTCCGTACTCGCAGCGGGCGCGGCTGCCTCGGTGCTTGGTGAGCGCGACGGTGAACACGTGTCAGAGGCGGCATCCGCGGGTGTAGAAGAGGCGGGTACAGCGCCCGTGGTGGCGCCGACGCAAAGTGATACGGCCGGCCCGCTTTCCGGCACCCCGCTCACGCCCGACCCCGTGCGACCCATGCCCGAGCCTGCCCACGTACCGCCGCAGCCCGCACAAGCCCCGGCTGTCGACCCGGTCCCGGGTGACGAGCCGGAGAGCATCGACCTCTTAGACGACCGCGCAAAGGACGA
>CAYWMQ010000009.1:20365-26066 GCA_964459635.1 uncultured Candidatus Saccharibacteria bacterium
TCCCGGGTGACGAGCCGGAGAGCATCGACCTCTTAGACGACCGCGCAAAGGACGAACGCGAGTATACGGACGATCTCTACGACATTCGCAATTTCACGATCTAGCGTAGGGACGCACGCAGAAAAAGATACTAAGGTTTTTTTTTCGTGCGCCGACAAACAAGAAACGTAGTATCTTTTTCTGCGTCACTTCTGCCTTTGAGACGAGAGCGCTTTCTGTTCTTTCGCCAGGGCTTGGTGTATGTGCCTGCGGGCAAGTGTTGTTTTAGCGTACTCAAGCCACTTCTTGCTCGGCTTGCTTGATGTTTTAGTCTCTATTTCCACTATGTCGCCGTTCTTTAGCATCGTATCGAGCGCGGCTATCTTGCCGTTCACCCGCGCACTTGCGGTGTGGTCGCCAATGTCGGAGTGTATGGCATACGCAAAATCGAGCGGGCTTGAGTCTATGGGAAGGTCCACCACATCCCCTTTTGGCGTAAACACGAACACCCTGTGGCTAAAGAAGTCGCTTTTGAGCTGCGATAGGTAATGCGCGTGTGAACTTCCTTGATCCTCCTCATCCGCCTCGTGCGCCTTCGCCAGGTCCTGCACCCACGACGGCGGGCGTCTGTTCGGCATCTCGGCAATAGCTTGCCGCGTCCTGAGCAGCGATGGTATCAGCTGGTGGTACCAGAGCTTGTTGCGCTTTTGCATACCGCGGTCGAAGCGTCCAAGCGCCTCCTTGTACGTGAGGTGCGACGCGATTCCAAACTGCGCTTCACGGTGCATCTCTTCCGTGCGTACCTGTATCTCAATAGGCCCCGCTTCTTGCGTCACGACGGTCGTGTGTATCGAACGGTATCCGTTCGGCTTCTCAAAGGCGATGTAGTCTTTTATTTTTCCCGGTAGCGGCCGCCACAGAGAGTGCACCACGCCGAGTACGCGGTAGCAGTCGCCGATAGTGGGCACAATGACGCGTATGGCCAACATATCGTGAATGCGGTCGAGATCGTTGTCTTTACGTTTGAGCTTGCAGTACAGCGAGTAGAGCCCCTTCACTCGGTGTTCGGTGCGAAAGCTGCGCACACCTTGCGCTGTGAGCTCCCGCTTCAGCGTGGCAGCCACCTTTGCCAGCTGCGGCACGCGCGTTTGCGTATTTTCACGCATGATCTTGCTCATCTCCTCGTACGCCTCCGGGTTCACATACTTGAAGGCCAGGTCTTCAAGCTCATGCTTCAGCCGTCCCATGCCGAGCCTGTCCGCGAGCGGCGCATATATTTCGAGTGTCTCCGAAGCGATACGCTCCTGCTTTTCAGGGCGCACGTGCTCGAGCGTCTGCATGTTGTGCAGGCGGTCCATGAGCTTGATCATGAGCACGCGTATGTCTTGGGATGTGGCAACGAAGAGCCGCCGCAAGCTTTCCACGTGCCTCTGCGCGCCTCGGTACTTGAGCGTACCCAGCTTGGTCACGCCGTCCACCAAAAAGAGCACTTCGGCACCAAACTTGGCCTCAATGTCTTCACGGGTCACCCCCACATCCTCAATGCTGTCGTGGAGAAGGCCCGCCACTATGGTGCGTGGGCCCATGCCGAGCTCGGCGAGCGAGTATGCGGTGGCATAGACATGGTTGAAATACGGCTCGCCGGAGTTGCGCTCATGCCCCTCATGGGCTTTTCGCGCGAACTCGAACGCTTCGCGCACGAGCGCAGCCTCTTCGGGTGTGGGGTGTTCTATGAGCGCCACAAGCTCATCAGCGTTTGCGGGGGGCGTTTTGGCCATAGGTTCATTATGGGGGCAAGGGGCGCATAAGCCAAGCGAGCGCGCGCCTCTTGTTCATCAGGCGTTCAGAAATGTGGATAAGTTACGCTGCATTTTGGAGCGAGGTGGTGTAAAGTGGTAGGCAAGTGGGGCGAAGTGGGAAAGACAGAAAACCCTTCGCGCCACTCCCGCTATGCTCATCGGCGAGTACCGTCACACCATCGATGAGAAGCGACGACTTGCGCTTCCTGTGAAGTTCCGCAAAGCGCTCGGCAAACGCATTGTCATCACGCGCGGCCTCGATCACTGTCTGTTCGTCTTTTCGGCGGCACAGTGGGGCGGCATCGTGGAAAAGCTCACCAAGCTCTCCATGGGCCAGGCTGACGCGCGCGCATTCGGCCGGTACCTTTTTTCCGGCGCTGCCGAGCTTGAAGTGGACTCGCTGGGACGCATCCTTGTTCCTTCCGAGCTCGCCTCTTCCATTGGCCTTTCGAGCAAAGCCGTGCTCATAGGCGTCAATGACAGGCTGGAGCTTTGGAACGAAACCGCATGGGACGAGTACAAGAAGGCGGTCGAAGGACAGGCGGACGCAGTAGCGGAAAAGCTTGGCGAGGTGGGAATACTCTGACCATGACCACTCCGCGCGAGCATGCACATCACCACACCACACACGCTGCGGTACTTTTACACGAAGCGATAGCACTTCTTGATATACAGGCCAACGATGTGGTCCTCGACTGCACCGTGGGCGGCGGCGGCCATGCACAAGCGATATGCGCGCTGCTCGGCCCTGCGGGGCGTTACATAGGCATTGATGCAGATCGTACGGCACTTGCACGCGTGGCACCTCTTTTTGAGGGAGACACGCGTGTCACGCTGGTGTGCGGCAACTACCGAGACGCGGCGCAGCACTTGCAGAGCGCAGGCCTCATGCGCGCTGACAAGCTACTTGCAGATCTGGGCCTTTCTTCGGACCAGCTTGTCACGCCGGCGTTCGGCATGCCCCGTGGCTTTAGCTTTGAGCGCGATGAGCCCCTTGCGATGACGCTTTCCGCCGACCCGGAGCAAAGCCTCGTTACCGCCCGCACGGTGATAAATGAGTGGAGTGAGGAAAGCCTCGCCGACATTATCTTTGGCTTTGGCGGCGAACGGCGAGCACGGCGCGTGGCACACGCCATAGTTGAGGCGCGTGAAAGAGAGCCGATAGAGACCTCCGGTGCGCTTGCGCGCGTTATACACGCCGCAATAGGAAAGGGCGGACGGCGTGACAGCGCCACGCGTACGTTCCAAGCGATACGAATGGCGGTGAATGACGAGCTCGGCAGCCTTCAGTCACTTCTGGCGCACACGCCCGCGCTGCTTGGCCCGAACGGCCGCGCTGTGTTCATCAGTTTTCACAGCCTTGAAGATGGAGCGGTAAAGCGAGCTATGCGTGCATGGGCACAGGACGAGCTTGGTGTACCCCTAAGCAAAAAGCCCGTGACCCCGTCTCAAGAAGAATGTGCGCACAACCCGCGTGCGCGCAGTGCCAAGCTTCGTGCATTTCTATTCACATAGCATGCTCGCACACGCAGCACCTACCATGTATCAAACGATCACCCAAGTATTCATACGTCGTGTACGCCTCCAGCGAGCGCTCTTTTGGGCACTGTTTGCCTATACGGCATTTCTCGCGGCTTTATATATGTACTTCATTATGAGTGCGGTGGTGCACGTGGTGCTCCGCCAGGAACTGGCCGGTGAGATACGGGACGTGCGCACGGAGATAGGCGAGCTTGATGCAGCGTACCTCGCCGCGCATGAAGCTATCACCAGGGAGCGTGCAGACGAGCTTGGACTCACCGGTCTTCGCAGCGTATCCTATGTGCAAGTCTCGCCACCGACCGCACTCTCGTATGAGCGCTAGCTAGGGGTTTGACGCTTGTGCTTGCCATGCAGCTTTTCCATTCAGCTTCTTCTGCTTTGACTGCGTACGTGCCGTTTCTAACATGCCGCGCCCTATGAGAGGGCTGGTGCTGCTCCGAATACGTCTGCTTGCGGGCGCGTTTATTTTGTTCGGGCTGCTCCTCACGGCACGCCTCTTTCATGTGGCTATCGCACAGGGTGAGGCGTTCAGGCGCGAGGCGGATGGGCAGTACGTGCACACGACACGCGAGCTGTATGAGCGCGGCGCCATATACTTTACCGACAAGAACGGCAACAAGGTAGCGGCAGCAAGCCAAAAGGGAGGATATGTGCTCGTGGTGGACCCGACCAAAGTGACCGATGCCGAAAAGCTGTACGCAACACTCAGCAAGCACGTGGAGCTTCCGAAGGATGTTTTTTACATGCAGGTGCGCAAAGCGGACGACCCGTACGAGGAAGTCGCGCATGCGCTTTCAGAGGAGCAGGCTGAGGCGGTGCGCGCGCTTGGTCTGCGCGAGGTGCAGCTTTTCCGTGAACAGTGGCGGCACTACCCGGGCGGCGCGCTCGCGGCGCAGACACTGGGCTTTGTGGGCTTTGATGAGAGCGGCACTAAGCGAAGCGGGCGGTACGGTCTGGAACGATATTGGGACGATGTGCTTTCGCGCGAGGACTCAAACCTGTACGTGAACTTTTTTGCAGAACTTTTCGCGAATATTGAGGACGGCTCATTGCGTACACGGGGCGGCAGAGCGGGGGATGTGGTGACCAGCATCGACCCTTCCGTGCAGATGCACCTCGAGAAAGTGCTTGGTGAGACGGAAACGCACTGGCGCTCGCGTGAGCTTGGGGGCATCATCATGAACCCCTCTACGGGTGAGGTATACGCTCTTGCCAACCTTCCCACCTTCGACCCCAACGACTATCGGGCGGTCGGCGACCACAGCCGTTTTTCGAACGGTCTCGTGGAGGGTGTGCGAGAAATGGGCTCTATCATTAAGCCTATCGCCATGGCTATAGGCCTCGACACCGGTGCGGTTTCGCGCTCCAGTACTTACGACGACACCGGCTCGGTGGTCATCGACAAGTACACCATCCGCAACTACGATGGTCGCGCACGTGGCGTAGTGTCCATGCAGGAAGTGCTCAACCAATCACTCAACGTGGGTATTGCGCACGTGACTCGGCAAATAGGCAACAAGCGGTTCGCCGAGCGCATGCGTGCGTTTGGCATCGGCGAGGAGACCGGCATCGACCTTCCCAACGAGGCCCACGGCCTTATAGACAACCTTGACTCCCCGCGCGACGTTGAGTACGCGACGGCTTCGTTCGGGCAGGGTATTGCCATGACGCCCATTGAGACGGTGCGCGCGCTTGCCGCGCTCGGCAACGGCGGCTATCTGGTGACGCCACACATCGTGCGTGAACTTGAGTTTGAGACGGGGGAGCGGAGCGTGCTTTCTTTTGCCAACGACCGCGAGCGCGTACTCTCGGAAAAGGCATCCGAGGAGATCACACGCATGCTTGTGGAGGTGGTGGACTCCGCGCTACGCGGAGGTGCGGTCAAGAAGGAGCATTACTCGATAGCGGCTAAAACGGGCACGGCGCAGATAGCGCAGAGCGGTGCGCGGGGGTACTACGAAGACAAGTACCTGCACAGCTTTTTCGGCTACTTCCCGGCGTACGAGCCCCGCTTCATAGTGTTCTTGTACCACGTGGAGCCGCAGGGTGCGCAGTACGCGAGCGAAACGCTCACCGACCCGTTTATACGCATCGTAGATTATCTGATAAACTACTACGCGATACCGCCGGACCGATAGCTTTGAAATACTAAAAACTGCAAAACGTGAAAACAGGAAAAAGCGACGCCCGACGAGCTTCTTGTATACTGCAACCTGAGCAACAGTTACAATATGTAGTAACATACGACCGGCGCTGGTGCCGTACTTTTAGCTTTCCAGTTTCCCAGTTTTCAAGTTTTGCGCTTGCATGAAGTCCGTACTTAAAAACCTCATCGTCCTTCTCCTCACGCTAGAAGCGCGGGTGGTGCTCTGGCGCTACAA
>CAYWMQ010000009.1:26166-36034 GCA_964459635.1 uncultured Candidatus Saccharibacteria bacterium
ACCTCATCGTCCTTCTCCTCACGCTAGAAGCGCGGGTGGTGCTCTGGCGCTACAAGCCCAAGATCGTTGCTGTCACGGGCAGTGTTGGCAAAACGAGCACGAAGGATGCGATATACACCGTACTTAAGAGTCGCGTGTCGGTGCGCAAGAGCGAAAAGAGCTTCAACAGTGAAGTGGGTGTCCCGCTTACCGTGCTCGGCCTACCGAATGCGTGGTCCAGTCCGCTCGGGTGGATCGAAAACCTTTTCGACGGTTTGCTCATGTGCATCCTCGCACGACCGTACCCTGAATGGCTTGTGCTGGAGGTCGGCGCGGACAGGCCGGGCGATATCAAGCGCGTGGGCCGCTGGGTGCGCCCCGATATAGCCGTCATGACCCGCCTGCCCGATGTGCCCGTGCATGTCGAGTTTTTCGGGAGCACGGAGGCGGTCATAGAGGAAAAGCGTGAGTTGCGCCGTGCGCTCAAGGAAGGAGGCACGCTTATCGTCAACGCCGACGACCCTGTACTTCGCGAAGAGCCGGTCAGCGCCACACAGCGCAGGCAGAGCTACGGCTTCAGTGAGGGCGCCGATATGCGGGGCTTTGACGCCGCGTACGCCTACACGGACGAAGCAGTGACCGGTGTATGTATGCGTGTGCGCTGGCAGGGCAAGGAAGAGCAAGTGACCCTCCTCGGCACGGTCGGGCGGCACCACCTCACCGCGCTCCTCGCCGCGCTTACGGTAGGTGCGGTGGAGGGGCTGCGCTTTGAGGCTATGGCGGATGCCTTGCGCACCCATGAGGGCCCGCCCGGGCGCATGAAGCTGCTTCAGGGTCTCTCGGGCAGCATCATCATTGACGACACCTACAACGCTTCACCCGTCGCTGCGGCTGAAGCACTTGCCACGCTCTCGGGCATTCGCGTGAAGGGCAGGCGCATCGCCGTGCTCGGAGACATGATGGAGCTCGGCGACAGGTCGGTGGAAGAGCATGCGAAAGTGGGGAAGCTTGTGGCGGGGTCAGCCGATGTGTTCGTGGCTGTGGGGGTGCGCATGCAGCGCGCGCTTGCCGCTGCGCACGAGACGGGCATGCCGGTCGAGCACACCCACACCGCACCCGACTCGGAGGCTGCGGGCTCCATGGTGCGTGAGCTCCTCAGAGCAGGTGATGTGGTGCTTTTCAAGGGATCCCAAAGCACCAGAATGGAGCGCGCGGTCGCGCAGGTATTAATGAACCCTTCTATTGACAGGTCTAAGCTCGTGAGGCAGGATGAAGAATGGAAGGCACGATAGGCGTGCCTTAGCCATGAGTGAGGTCTTTCTATGGCTACGAAGAGCCAGTGTGATGCGCGCATTCGTCAGTTTCAGTCTGCGTACGCTATGGCTGCTGAGTGCGAGCGTGAGCTATTGCGTGGCGTTCCCCCGCTTTCCCATTCAGAGCTTGCGTCGGATGACGCGTTCGGCCTACGCGACGGCACACCTTTCGGCACAGCCGATGCCGACCTAGCTCGAGAAGCCGAGGACTTGCTTCTCGTTGAATGGGGTGCGTTCCAGCATCGCCCCGGCGAGGAATCGCCGTTCCGCTATTGCGACGGATACAACTAACTCCGTCGCCACAGGACGGCCGTGGTACTACCCACGGCCTTTCCTTTTTGCTAAATATTCGGTATATTCTTGGGGGTGGGAAGGTTGAGTGCGTATGTTCGTGACGTTCCGTCGTCGTACCGCTCTAAACTCTAAACTCACCGCTCTAAACTCGCACGACGGCCCTATCGTCTAATGGTTAGGACATCGCCCTCTCACGGCGGTAATCCGGGTTCGAATCCCGGTAGGGTCACAAAAAGAAAACACTCCTCGCGCAGGAGTGTTTTCTTTTTGTGATGCTGCCTCGGGCAGCGAACCCCGGGCTATCGCCGCGAGAGTGTGATGCCACTCTGGTGCGCTTCGCGCCCGCGACCAATGTTTGTTAGCCGCAGGCGTTACAAACATGAAGTACTCTTTGTGGTGCCTTACAGGCGCAGTACACCTTGCGGACCTTTTGTGTCCCCTTCGACAAGCTCAGGGTCGCAAAACGTCTCGCAAGGTCTTGAAGAGTGGGTCCCTTCCCACTCTTCAACCTCTTCCACCTTCGCCAAAGGCTACGGCGGACAAGCACGCTTGCCCCGCGCCGTGCCCTCCCGTAGCTCTTTTAGCGGAGGAGGGAAGCTTCTAGCGAAGTAGAGGCGGTAATCCGGGTTCTCAACGAACTGTGTAGCCTCGCCCCGAACTTTGCTATACTCATCAGTGAGTGAGGCCGGAGTAGGTTGAGCGTCTGATATTACAACACACATACAGCAAGAATATTGTCCCTGTCCCCAATTACCCCGACGCGCTTTTTTGCCCCCACGTGCCGTCGCGCCTCGGTCGCGTAGCGACCTTACGGAACGGGAAGTATCTTTTTGTGAAGAAATACTATCCTTTACTCGAACTTACTTCGAGAAAGACCGCTAGCGCGTCGCGCGCCTCCGTCGCTCCGTCCTCACTCCGTCGTTGCTAAGTGCGCCCTACGGGCACACAAGGCACCGCCTCCGTTCGTCCTCCGCTTCGCGCAAAACGTCCCCGTTCTTCGCTCGTTTTTCTGCCCCCACCCGTCGTCGTCGAATCCGTCGAAATGGAGAAGAACGGGGACGCATTAGTATCATTCTGATCATTTACTAATACGGCCTAATTACTGTATAGTATGGTCATAGATGGAGGGACAGTTACCTACTAACTATAGTAGTAAAACTATACGATTGTGTCAAAAGAAAAACCAGCAATTTCTGTGAATATAAAAAAGTATCGTGAGAGGCTTGGTATCTCACAAGATACCCTCTCAAAGCGTGCCGACGTTGCTTTTCATACCATCGCGAAGATTGAGGCGGGATCAACTGCTGATCCTCGTATTGATACTGTGAAAAAAATTGCTGATGCTCTCGGTGTAAAGTTAGATGATTTAATCAAGTGAAATATATGGACGATCAAAGCGGCACAATCACTAAAAAGTTCGATGGAAATCTCGCCTTCGTAAAAGATGTTGCGACATATTTTATGGATTTCCTTGAAACGGATTTTCATAAACGGAAAAATCCTAGGCGGCGAGTGCAGTTAAGAAATGGTGACAACTTGCTTGTAGCCACACCCGTGGAAAAATATCCAAAATTTAATGGTCTGATATGGGATGCTCTTGGATCAACATTTTCTGGATCCGGCCCCATTGTCATTGAACGCGATGTATATAAGGGTGAAATTCCTATAAAGTTGCTTGATCTGGTAAATCTTCAAGCACAGAAGGTCCAAAAGAAAGATGTTTCCCTTGTCGTTTCTGAAGTTGCAGAAACGATTGAGAAGTCTTCGCAAATATTCCCTGACGATCGTGAGAAAGCTTTGCTCTACGTTATGGAACAAAGTGCGGAGATATTTCGCAACAAACTCGTTGCTCCATTCATGCGACATATTGAGCAACCAGTCATTAGTGCTGAACTTGCAGATGAAAATGATCTTTATCTCATGGAAAGTGAGTTAGTAGATATATTCTGCCGAACTATAGAAAACATGGTTTCGGATTCTGTCAATGAACTGTTGGTAGGAAATAAAATTGCGGTGAAAAAAATGATTGAAGGGTTACTATCTGAGAAGTTTGTATGCGATACGATTGTCTCATTTTTTGGGTCATTTGGAGTCGGTGACCTCCATACAGAATTGTTCGAACTGGAAAGGAATAGAAGCATTTTAGATAAGCAGGACTTTTACCTGTATTTTTTCGACGTTTCGTTTCAAAACAATAAGTATCCGATCTTCTATATTCCATTACATCTATCGCGCGATGGTGACAAGTTTGCTATTGAATTTGATTCGCAGGTATACGTAAACAAAAAAGCCATTGAGTTCATTGTGCAGGAATTCAATGCCGAGACGGGTCTCGCGGGTAGTATGAAATCAGTGAAAGAAAGAGTGATTTATATTGGCGATGGAGTTGATGATGCTCAAAAAAAGTTCCACGACATCCTCACTGAGTTTGCAAATATATTACAGCTTGACAAGCCGCCAGCATTCACAAAACATAAAACAATCTACCGCAGTAAGTGGGCAAGAATCACTAATAGTTGCTACATTGCACTATTTGATAAGGCTGACGAAGCTTTAGTTAATGATTATGAAGAGATTCTTGCACTTCTTGCTTCAGAAGACGCAGTGATTGGTGGTGCGTTTCGGGATTTAATACATGACTTCATAAATAACGAGCCAAATCGGGTTAATCGGGTGGTTACTGACGAATGGGACTCTGCATCAACCCCCGAAAAGCTTGTATTTCAAAGTCCAATTCCGCTTAATGCGGAGCAACGGCAAATCGTCGCGGCACTCAACAAGGACGATTGCAACTATGTGACCGTAGAAGGTCCCCCTGGAACAGGTAAAAGTCATACGATTACTGCCATTCTCTTTGACGCAATCTTGAAAGAGCAGTCTGTATTAGTTTTGTCAGATAAAAAAGAAGCTCTTGATGTTGTTGAAGATAAAATAACTGACACCTTAAAATCTGTTCGAAAGGAGGAAAATTTCCAAAACCCGATTCTTCGTCTAGGGAAAGCGGGGAGCAATTATGCAAAAATATTATCTCCCCAGAGTATTCGCGAAATATCAGGTTACCATAATGCACTCAGGAGTAAGTATGCGGAGTTAAAAAATGGGATTGATGACGAGATGCGCCTACTCTACAGCAGTATTAAAAATGAAATTGAATCCAATGAACAAATTTCCATCGACGACATTTTTGAGGCTGTGGCTCATGAAAAATTACTCACAGAAAGACTGCCCGGCATCGATGTTGTGGAATTAGCGCAAAGTCCAACAATTTTCTCCCTTGCTAGGCTGGCATTTTTGGCTGAGGTCATAAATGACCTACTCACTGACCAAGAAGATGATACAGTGCGAATGGTTCGTAGGATATTCACGATTGCTCAGGATGATGTAGAACTTTCCAGTTTTATAAAACGATTGACCACCCTATCCCAAGCGTTGGACGAGATTAATGTATTGCTCGACCGCTATCCAAATCTCCAGAGTCTGTGCAACGTATTTGAGTCGCTTAATGAGAACGATTTAAAGGACTTACGACAGTATGTAAGTCTTTATACAAATTTGCGAATGCCCGTATTGGGTTACTTGTTGCAACGAAAAAAAATTGCAGCCGTAGATCATGATTTTAGGAATAGGTTTCCTGGTGTCAGGTTTGGTGTCGCATCAGACAATTTAGCAACCCTCACGGAGGCTGTCGATTTGTACGAGACGATTAAGCACCGTGGCAATGCGAGTGGTATTGATTATCTTGAGTTGATACACTTTCTTCTCCAAAAGGACGAGCATCTAGAAACTGCAAGTCAGTTGGTATCACTTCTGCCGGAATTCAGCTCACTTACAGACTTCATAGACGAGTGTCCCCGTATGGCTGAGTCGTTTAGGGTGACTAAGCATGTTGGTGACATTGCGTCGTCAATGCTTTACGAACTTGATGAAATGACTCTCAACCAGCTCGACTCGTACAACTTGGCTACTAGAAAATTAGAGGAACAATTTGGGGACATCGAAAACAGTGATTATTTGCGCACAAAGAAAAGAATTGAAGAGTATGTAACCATGCAAATGACCTACATTCTGGATGGTCGAGTTGTTCAATTTCACGAAGAAAATGCAGCCACTGCAAAAACACTCAGAGATATCATTAAACGAAAAGGGCGGTTTCCTAAAAAAGACTTCGAAAAATTAAAGAAAGCGTTTCCGTGTATTCTTGCCGGCATCAGAGACTACGCCGAGTATATTCCACTCGAACCAGAGTTGTTTGATTTAGTAATCATTGATGAAGCATCACAAGTAAGTGTTGCACAAGCATTTCCCGCATTGATGAGGGCAAAGAAAGTGCTTATTTTTGGTGATAGAAAACAGTTTAGTAACATTAAGGCAACACAGGCACGTTCGGAGACCAATAAAGAATATTTAGTTCGGTTGCGCGACTCGTTTACCGTGCACGTATCAACTGATCCCACACACCTAACTCGTCTTGAACGCTTCGATATAAAAACATCCATCTTGGAATTCTTTGAGTTCATAAGCAATTATCAATCCCAGCTGCTAAAACATTTCCGCGGATACCGTGAATTAATATCGTATTCAAACAAGTATTTCTATAACGATAAGTTGCAGGTTATGAAAATACGATCTAAACCTGTCAATGAGATATTAGAATTTACGGTGCTGGAAGATGCATCTGGTAGTTCCACGTTGCCGAACAGTAACGAGGCGGAAATTGATTTCATTGTTTCCGAACTTAAGAAACTGCATGATTCCCAAATGAAGATTAGTGTGGGAATCATAACGCCACATACAAATCAACAAAAGCTATTGGTAGACAAAATCACACGTTTACCGGAGCACGACTACTATTTCGATGATTTGAATTTAAAAATAATGACTTTTGACACATGTCAGGGTGAGGAGCGTGACCGCATCTACTATTCGATGGTTGCCAATGAGAAGTCGGACAAATTGTGGGGTGTGTTTATAAAAAACCTCAATGATGTCGATGTTGAAGAGGAAGGAAAAATTAAGGCGCAGCGATTAAATGTTGGATTCAGTCGCGCAAAAGAAAAGATGCACTTTGTACTCAGTAAGCCAATCGAAAAATTCAACGGATCAATCGGCGAGGCATTACAGCACTATGAGTACATACGACAACAAGCAGCGACGGAGTACGACGCTACTGACACAGATGGACGTTCAGCAATGGAACCGGTAGTCCTCAACTGGTTCTATCAGACAGACTTTTGGAAAAATGTTGATAAAGACAAATGTCTCTTCCAGCCACAGTTTGAACTTGGTAAATACCTCAAGCAGCTTGATAGGAACTATACGCACCCAAATTACGTGGTCGATTTCTTGTTAGTATACAAGGATGAAAAACACCGTGATCATAAAATCGTCATTGAGTACGATGGATTTTTGGAGCACTTTGAATCGACCGATGAAACCAATGAGCTCACATACGAACACTATTACAATGATTCTGATGTCTACAGGCAGAAAGTTCTTGAGGGCTATGGGTACAAATTCATTCGAATCAATAAGTTTAATGCGGGAGTCAATCCAATCGAAACACTCGACACTCGTATTGTTGAACTAATAACTGAAAAGTCCTATAAGACTAGAATACTTGAGCAAGTGCAGGTAAAAGCACAGGGTTTGAGTGATCGGACGATGAAAAAATGTCCAAGCTGTTCTGAAATAAAACCGCAGTCTGATTATCGAGACAGCTCGCTCATGTCGGGGTACGGGAGAATTTGTTTGACCTGCAAATCTGCAAAACGAGAACAAAAAGTGATTCAGGAACAAGGTGCTGCGGAATTAGCAAAAAATCTCTCGTGTCCTCGTTGTAACTCTCCCATGACTTTGCGATCTGGTAGGTACGGGAAGTTTTTTGGGTGTTCAAATTATCCACGTTGCAAGGGGACACATCAGCTACTTAAGAACACCTGACCACTCCTTCGTGCTTTTGCTATTGTCTTTAGTGACATTTTAAAATAAGTGATAATGTAAAATATGGCGATAAGTAATCTTGATTATAAACTTCAGCCGGAACTGAAAAATGTTATTGCTGACATTGTTTCAAGACCCAATGCGCTTTCTAACAGGTATGCGAAGGCTGATTTCGGACTAAATTTTTGGGCAGAAGACTATGAAATAGAGAATTATCGATGGATTCTTGAAAGAGCAAGGATTGCTGATAAAAAGATTGCAGAGGCACACAAAAATAAATTAAATGTAGACGACCCAGAGGTATTAAAAGAAATTGCTGAAGAAGTTAGAAAAATTATTAGGGAAGAAAAAAAGGGGGGAAGTTGGATAAATTATGCCCAATATATTATCATCCCGGCACTTATTGGAATATTTCTATATTTTGTTTTTTCATGAATGTTAGATGATTGTTTATGTGGTTTAAAAGAAATTGCACAAAGTTAGTGGTTATGGTTTTCATGACCGTTGTATTTTATCTACTAATGAACATGATGTTTTAAGTTCTTGTGTTATTGGGGACAGGGACAATATTCTGTGAAAACGTGTGGCATAGTATTGCCATGCCACGCCAAGCACGTGTGTCGGTAGCCGACACGATTTATCACGTCATAAACCGCGCGAACGGAAGAGCGCAGATATTCAGCAGTGATGCTGACTACAGTCATTTCGAATCACTACTTCTTGAGGCAAAGGAATTAACTGGTATGCGAATACTCGCATATTGCATAATGCCAAACCACTTTCACCTTGTACTCTACCCGCGAACCGACAACGACCTTGCTGCATTCATGGGATGGCTCACGAGTACGCATGTACGGCAGTACCGCACGCGCACAGAGAGTATCGGGTATGGCCACTTGTATCAGGACAGGTACAAGTCATTCCCGGTTGAGACAAATGAGTATGCCGTGACCGTGATTCGATACGTTGAACAGAACCCTTTACGTGCCAAGCTTGTGCAAAGAGCCGAAGGCTGGCAATGGTCGAGTCTTTGGCGAAGAGAAAAGGGGAGTGCAAAGCAGAAGAAACTGCTTGATCCGTTGCCATTTGACCTACCCACAGAGTATCTAGAGATGGTGAATGACTATACGCCAGCAGAGAAACTGGATGTTCTTCGCTATTCAGTGAACAAAGGTAAACCGTACGGCAGCAGCGAGTGGGTGGAGGACACGATTGAGCACTTTGGACTTGTGCATACACTGAGAGGACCTGGGCGTCCTAGACAAAGGTGATATTACAACATACATATGACGGGAATATTGTCCCTGTCCCCAATAAAAGAAGCCTAAAAACTTCTTCGGAGAACTCCTTGCGCTGCGAACGCCACGCATGGCTTAACAGAGCCATTTGTGGGGGGTGTGAGCGGTTACCTGCACGGATATGGACAAAACAACATAAGTATGGTTACATGATTTTGAAATTGTTTTGTCGTTTCTTGTCAAGAAAGGGAAACCGATGAGTGGTTCTACAGACCTGTGCTGCACGAGCGGCCAGCATGACGTCGCAAATAGTATGCGGCGTGATGGCCGCGAGCGTGGCGTGAGGCGACATGACGTCCCAGACTTAGTAGGTCCGGACATCGGCTATCAGGCAGAGGACGCAACGCGTGAGACTGCAATGTTCAGCCTGAAGTTCGTCTCGTTCGTGCCCGTATCTGCAACCACAAAGCCATGGGTGGCACGGGATAGACTCTTGGACCCGCACCATGGGCCTGTGGTGCGTCGCTTTCTCAAGCTGTGCATCGGCACTGTGCGGATTGCACACCTGGATCACACCTTCTTCGAGCGATTCGTCGACAAGATCGAACCGGCAATGTCGGCAAGCGTGTTGCGCTACTATGATCTGGATGCGCCTCTCTGTTACGTCGGTCGCTGCCAACAAGCTATGATCGTACATGAACTGGGCGGTGAAGAAGGAGCTGAAACCACGCTCGCCGCGCTGTTCTCACTCTTGTCACGGCAGGGGAAGCGTGAGGCTGGGGCTCTTATCACTGATCAACATTGCGGATGCGGACGCTGCGGCGGACATTCCGAATATGGCTACAGCCCGAATGTCTTCTACATCCGGGACATCCATGGCGTGCTTTGTTCGGTGCGTGTAGCTTGGGTCCACGATGGTTGGTGCGTCTACGCCCACCCCGTTGATCAGGCGGCAAACTCATGGGTACCGAGGGGTCGCGTGTTCGCTCCCTATCGCTTGTCCTGAAACGATCTGACCCACGCCAGTGGCACTGCTGCGCCGTTATTGGGGCACAATATTCATATCGCACAGCGCACGGTTGAAATGCAGACGCGGCGAATGTT
>CAYWMQ010000010.1:0-26098 GCA_964459635.1 uncultured Candidatus Saccharibacteria bacterium
AGTCTTGGATCGCGCACGTAGTGAGTAACATGAAAAGGTGCTGGGTGAAAGGCCTGAATCGCGCACGCAGGCTGGAAACAAAACAACGTTCTCATATTTCCCTCGTTGCCTTCCGTAACGATCGAGGTCCCAAGCACGCCCGCACACCAACTTCTTATAGGACGTACAGTGCTATATTCCCTCGCTTTACTTCGAAGCCTGCGAAGTCGGTGGGAGTACAAACAAAGCTGGTGTGCGGGTAAAAGTCTTGGATCGCGCACGTAGTGAGTAACATGAAAAGGTGCTGGGTGAAAGTCCTGGATCGCGCATGATGCGTATGCAACGAACACTTTCTTGCGGGACCCTCGCTGCGTACTTACGATTATGGAAAAAACGAACGTATTACTTGTACCCGCCACTAAAGATGACATACCGATTCTAATCACACTTGAACAAAGTGTCGCGGGTCCATACACCTACTCAGCAATGCTCGATGTTAATGACTGGGAGGAAGAGCTTACGAAATGCGATGTCTTCCTCATCAAGCTCGACGGCGCAACAGTCGGCAATGTATCGTTAGAGCATAAAAGTCCCGAGCATCTTTATATCAGCGGTCTGATGATACGGCCGGAGTATCAAGGAAAGGGCATCGCCCGTCAAGTCCTGTCACAAGTGCTACACGAGCACACCAATACGCAACGCGTTGATCTTTTGACCCACCCCGACAATCCCGCACGTAAGCTGTATGAGTCGCTTGGTTTCGTTGTTGAGTCGCGCATTGAGAATTGCTGGGGCGACGGCGAACCACGTCTTCTACTCGCACTCATCCAAAAGAAATAATCACAAAAAGGTGCGCAGCCCTATCGTCGCAAAGGGCTAAGCACCTTTTTGTGTTCGGGCCGCAGTGCGCGTATGCTGTACCTATGCCGCCTATACCCGCTTCACAGCTCTACTTCTCGGCCACCGCCACATGGGAAGCCATGCTTGCAGACATTGCCCGCGCAAAACGCAGCATCCTCATCGAGCAGTACATTTTTGACTCGCTCGCACCCGGGCAGGTGGGGCGCGCCTTTGTAGACGCGCTCATTGAACGTGCTCACGCGGGGCTGGATGTGCGGTTACTGGTAGACAGTTGGGGAAGCGCCGGGCTTCTGTGGAACGCTGCACTGCGCGAGCTTACTGACGCGGGAGTACATGTAGAACGGAACACCTTCGGCCACTTCGCGAGCCGTACACACCGTGCACTGCATTTCTTTCGCAATCATCGCAAAGTGGCTGTCATCGATGCAGAGGTGGCATACGTGGGCGGTGTCATCATTTCGGAGCGTGCCCGCGCGTGGCGCGACACGCAGCTCAAGGTTTACGGCCGTACGGCACGTGCTGTCGCGGAAGCGTTTGAAGATCACTGGCGCTGCTTCCGCGACCACCGCCGCTCGTTTACCGGCATCTACGAGGGAAGTGAGGGCTACAAGGTGGTGGCGAGTGCGCCGGGCGTGCGTCGCCGCCGCGTACGACGAGACCTTCTACGCACTATCAACACGGCACGTTCCCATATAGAGCTCACGACTCCGTACCTAGCGCCCGACCGTACGTTTCGCCTTGCCCTCTACCGTGCAGCAGAGCGGGGCGTACGGGTAGACGTGCTTCTCCCGAGCCAAGCAGACGGCACACTGCCACAGTGGGGTTCACGCTCCCACTTCGCAAGCCTCCTGCGCCACGGCATCCGTATATTCCTGTATGACCCCGGTATGCTGCACGCAAAAACAGCCGTCGTCGATGACACGTGGGCGACCGTCGGAAGCACGAACCTAGACCCGCTGAGCCTTCATTTCAACCACGAGCTCAACATTCATACTCAAGACCCCGCAGTGATCGCCGAGCTTAAGCGCCAATTTGCAGCCGACCGTGAACGCAGCACACAGATCACACACGCCGCCTGGCGCGCCCGTCCGCTGCGCGACCGCCTCGCGTACGATGTGGTAGGGGGGTTGTTGAGTTGGGTGATATAGGCCCGGTCCTAGCGTGTACAGAAGCTTGACATATTTGCACTTTGGGTGTATAATATATGTGAAATTGGTCGAGCACGTGCCGCTGCATGGTCAACGATACGTGCTCATGGATGGAGAGTTCCATGAAAAAGGTTTACGCGCTCGCATTGGGCCTGGTTGTGGCGCACGCCGCCATGACCGTGCTAGGGGAAGCCAGCAGCATCACCACGATGCTGTCCCAGATGCGCGACGGCATTCGGGCCATGGTCGCCAATGAGGCGGGTGTGGAGGTGATGTTGATCATCCCGTTTGGGATGATCATCGTCCCGCTGATCGGCTTCGTTGTCTGCGCCCCTATGGCCCTTGGCGAATGGCTCAGTGAACGGTACGCTGTGCCGTTCAGGTACGCCGTCGCTGCGGCCATCGCGTACGTCGCAGGGCTTGGTGCCGGCATCTACTTCGCCGACACCGGCTGGAGCAATGGCATGCCCGCGATGGCATGGTACGCGCTTCCCATGCTTGGGGCGGCGGTCGTCCATCTCGTGGTCCACGGGAGCGAGCACGGCCAAGAGAACAAGCAAGATTCGCATAAAAGCTGTGCGGCTGCCTAGCCGCCCAAACCCCGGCCGCTCACACGAGCGCGCCGGGGTCACTTCGTATCTTTTTCAGTTTTGCTCTTTTCCTGTTTTCCGTTTTCGTTTTCGTTTCTTATCTTTTGTCCCTTTTCTATATCACACACGCCGCCTGGCGCGCCCGTCCGCTGCGCGACCGCCTCGCGTACGATGTGGTAGGGGGGTTGTTGAGTTGGGTGATATAGACGACAACTGGTCGATATGTTATATAAGATAAGGAAAAAAACCGTCCACATACGGCATAGCGGAACATTCACGAAGTACAGCCTTTCTATGACCAGGTTATTGTATACCTTTAAGACAGCCGCCTTCGCTTGAGAGGCACAGCAATGGAGACAAGCAATGAACAGGACGCTATACGCCATGACGATGCTGGGATTTATCTTCGTCATGATTCACGCTGGCTTATTAGGAACAACAGGTAAAGCCAACCTAATTGCCGTAGGTGCTGGCAGTACCTTGGTATCGTGGCTTTTCCTCTTTTGTCTAAGTGTGGTACGCACGGGCAAAGCGTCTGTCATCGACATGCTCCAGTTAGGTCTGCTAGGTGTCGGTTTAATGTCGGCTAGCTTTGTGTTTGCGGAACCATTTAACTATCTCGGCGTGCTTGCACTGGCTATTGCAACCGGAACCCTCTACTGTTGCGCACTGATGACCGACAATGAACGTGGTGTACCCTGCGCTTACGCACTGCCTGCGTTTGCTGTGTATGCAGTCACATTGCTGATAGGCGCGCACCTTATAGGCACATACTGGCACACAGGTAGTAAAGCTATTCTCTGGATTGTGCTTCCAATCATGGGTTTTGGCGCCGCCTACTATCTGCTTCGGGAGGGGGGCAAGCGAAGAACTTTGGAACTTTCGCGCTGCAACGGGTGACCCAACACACACATCCTCACAAACCCCCGGCATGCTCACTCGAGCGCGCCGGGGTTACGTCTTGTGCTCACCGCGTCCACCGACCCAGCTTCGTACGCAGAACAGCTCCATAATACATATCGCTGTACGCCGCCGGAGCCATGTGCTTATATCAAGAAAGGCTCTCATTCGGAAGGGAACTAGGATGATCGGCAACGTTCAGACGATACTGCGCGAAGCGCTTTGCATGCAGCGCGACAGCAACACCAACGTTCTTCTGGTCCGCATCGAGGCGGCGGCCACTATCAGTCGCTTACTTGAGATCATGAAGACCTTGGTCGACACCAGTATCACGACCGTACAGGTGACGCCTGAGAACATGAATATCCCAACTCATACGTGGGACATCGTGCGGATACTCGAGAATATGGACCTGTATCTTGAGACACCAGCAAAACCGCCAAAGGACTACCCGGAAGTGCCACTAGCGCTTGTCGTCAGCGACGAGGACGAGAGGCTCATATGTGAGTCTTGCCATGGCGCCAAATGGCAAGCGCATCGGGACTCATGGGGGCTTGTTGTGCTCTAGGTCACATACGCGTGGCGGCATCGCTCCACATCACCCCGGCCGCTCACACGAGCGCGCCGGGGTTACGTTTTAAGACATAGCGTGCTGGAGCATGACTACGTTCGACTTACGAAGTCGAACATAGTCTAACGCCGCCTGGCGTAATCGCTCGCTCCGAGAGCGGCTACTCTACGACGTGATAGGCGGCTTGCTGAGTTGGGTGATATAGACAAAATCAAGTATACGTGCTTAGATGGGCCTTAGAAAGCTGCGGACTGTACGTACCTGTAATGACGCAATGACGGAGGAAACGTTGGACACTCGAACGGAACAGCAAAAACAGCGCGATATGGAATATGTACTTGCGCGATCACAAGTCGCTTTTGACTGCATTTTTCTTGGACCAAAGGACACTCGAACGGAACAGCAAAAACGGATTGACGGTGAGTGTCTGCAGATCAGATCAGAGGTCGCATTAAAATGCATGGTGGTTGCAATGGGGGGATTTCTTGCCGGTTACGTATTGCTTTGGGGTGGCCTTCTTTTGGTGCACATCGCTCTCTCTTCGATTGGCACTCCTTAAGCGCTTCAGGATAATAGCAGCAAAGAAACCTAGGGGAATCCAAACCCCGGCCGCTCACACGAGCGCGCCGGGGTCACTTCGTCTAGTTTCCTAGTTCCTGCGTTTTGCAGTTTTCACGTTTTCGTCTTCAATTCTAGTATCCCGCGTATCTTTTGTCTTCTGTTTCTTGTCTCTCGTCTTTAGTCTATATCTTGCACCCCGCCTTCACCCCCAAGAAGCTCGTCACCTTGTTGCAGAGTTTATCCAAGTTGCTGCGCTTGCGTAGTATGTGGTCCTCATCGGGGAAGGAGAGTGAGTCCACCGTAAAGTCCTGCGTCTTTGCAAACTCCAGGTACTTCGTAGACTGCCACACCGGCACCGTAGAGTCATTTTCGCCCCACACCACGAGCACCTTGTGGTCGTCGTCGAGCTTGTCCATGCCGGTAAAGACCGACGCCTTCAGGTACGCATCCATGTTGTGGTTGTCCGGCACACCGTCGAACACATCCTTGAAGGGCGAGGTGGGTATCTGGCTGATGAGCCCGTACCAGTCGGACACGCCCGCTATCGAGACCGCGCCGTCTACCGTCTCAGGCATGTCCACGATGCCACGGAAGGCCATGTAGCCGCCGTACGAGTTACCAATAAGATATACGTTGCGCACCTTCTTCTCTTTCTTGATGGCGGCTATTGCGTTCTTTATGTCCTTGATCTCTGTGTCTCCCACCTTCATCTTGAGTGAATTGCGAAATGCAGAGCCGTAGCCCGTAGAGCCCGAGTAGTCTATCTTGTACACGTACGAGCCGCCTTCCGCGAGCCGCTCAAGAAGCTCATCGTACACCGCGTACGAGAGGTACGGGTGGTAACCTTTCGCTATTTGGCGCATCGGACCACCATGCATCCATATGAAGAGGTCACGCGCTGAATCCTTTTTTGCTGCGGTACTTGGCGCAAGCATAACACCGGTGCGACCGCCGTATGAAGCTACGGTGCGCGTGATCTTTGAGCTTATAGGTGAGGCGGGAACAGGCTTTAGCGTGGTCTTTTCCTTGCCGGGCGCGACCAAGACCACATTTGTGTTCTTGCCGTCGGTTTTGAGGTACGCAAGCTGAGAGTTTGAGCCGGCACGTACCCGCTTAAGGAAATCGCCATATGAGACATCCTGATCTACCGCCTGTATCTTGTTCGCCTTTGCGTCGTACGCGAAAAGGTCCCATTCGAGCGGCCCGTCTACATTAGCCATGAAGTAGAGGGTCCCGCCTATGAAGAGGTAGTCCTCCGTCTCTGCCTTTGGCTTGGTGACTTGCACAAGCTTTGCCGCAGAGCCACGAAGCACCTCGGAAAGTGGGGCCGTCATGAGCGTGCGGAAACCCTGCACGTCTTCGAGGAAGGCGACACGCGCCTCATCTTCGGAAAACTCAAGGTACGACTGCATGGCTGAAGGCCCATCCGACTTGCCACCTGTTTTTGCGTTCCAAAGCTCGTGACGGCCACTCCCGTAGTTGTAACCTGTCACGTAGGTGCCGCTCGGGGACACGGACATGAAGGCAAGGTTTTGCGAGAGCGTCACGCTCGTCATTTTTTTTGTGGCAATGTCGTACCGTGTGTAGGTGAGGCCGTCTTTGAACATCACCGCATCGTTGTTCTTGGTGAGTGACACATTGGCGCCAGGCTTCAGGTAGGGGATGAGGGCGAGCTTTTTCGGCTTGTCCGAGCGTATGTCGTAGAGGAAGTAGTAGTTGAGCGTACCGAGCGAGAACGGCCGCACACCCAAGGTGCCGTCGCTGCTGCGCGTGTAGTCTTTTGTGCCGAGCACAGCAGGGAAGAGCGCCGGGGTCGTAGAGCCATGCGCCTTGCATGACACATCAGTGACGCTGCACGAGAAGTACTGTGTGCCGGCCGGGCCTTTGTACTCAAGGAGCAGCGTATTGCCGCGCTGGTCTTTGAGCGAGCCATACTGGATCTCAGAGGACTGCTGTGCATGTACAGGCTGCGCAAGGAGCGCGCCGACGAGAGCGAGTGCTGCAACGGTAAGAGGCGTATGTACGCGGTATGTAGCGGAGGTAAACATGAGATTCACGTTAGGGAATAAGAACAAGCGGCGTACGCACACGTCAAGCACGCTCACACTGCGCCGCGAAATAAAAAGGGAAGTACCCTGATTGTATCGTACTGGACGGCGAGCACAAACCGTTCTGACAGCGGACAAGACAGCTCAGGTGTTGTATACTTATAGCATTACTGAGTAAGCGGTACGCTATATGGAAATGAGAATCGAAATGCCACAACGGGGAGAAGCCGAGGAACAACTATCAACCCCGAACAAAGATATCGCGGAAACACTCGGTAAACTTGAGTCGCTCATTGCAGACTTCGAAACGCGGATGGTGGCAGAGCATAAAAGACTGTATCCAAATGCCTTTTGGGTCAATCCTCATAATAACGAGGAGGAAGGTCCTGTGACAAAAGTCGAACAGATGGACGAAGATCATCGTTCTGATGTATTGACACACATGATGCGCTCAGGCGTTGACGTGCTTGGAGATATGGGAGCTGGCCCCGTGCTGAGTGCGATAGAGGAACTGAGTGCACAACTTGTGAAGCGGCAAAAGAGTCTTGACGAGCAACGCGCTACGCGTGCACAGGAAGGCCATACACCGGACACAGCGTTACCGGAGGAAGAGAAGCGAGATGCTGGGCAACTTTCTCATAATGAAGAAGGCCATTGGACGGAAGCAGAGATAGAGGAGGAAGAGAAGCAGCTTGCTGTATACGCGGAAGAAGTTAATAAGCTACAGGAACGGTGGCACGCCATTGTCGGTCCAGCCGCATTTGAGAAAGCATAGAGAGGCATTGCACAGTACTAGAGTGCAGCACGGTACTATGATATTGTAGGGTCCGCATGGGCATGTGGCGGCCAAGCACCAAACAAACGTAGTGTACCGGCGTGAAGAAAACGTATGCGTAGCCAGGATGTTCTTTTTTGAAACACTGTACGTAGTTTGGTGCTCGGTACAAATTGGTAGACCCTGCTTCGCGCTCCGCTTCGCAGGGCAAGGCGCGCAAAAATGTATGGGTAAGTGGCGGAATTGGTATACGCGTACGCTTCAGGAGCGTATGCCGCAAGGCTTGGGGGTTCGAGTCCCCCCTTACCCACAGGACAGAGTTCGGGCTTGCCCTGCGTAGCTTTAGCGAAGCAGGGTCGTAGTGGGAGCAATCCCGTGGAGGTTCCCTGCCTGCCGGCAGGCAGGAAGTCCTCTCTCTCCAGCACGTAATGCCCGGGCACGAAGCATTTCCGCCTTCGCCAAAGCTATGGCGGAAAGGCAGAGCGCTATGAGAGCGATATTGTGCCGGTCCAAGTCCGGTCCGCGGCATCAGGATAAGTTCGCGCCCACCCAAGCACACGAAAACGTGAATAAGCCACGTTGCGCTACTTCCTCGCTACTGCTACGCTTGTGTAAGCTTTAGCTTTACCAAGTAATGTTTTTATTCATGGGCAGCAAGAAAAAGGCGGCATTCGCGGGTATTGCGGTCATAAGCCTCGCTATCGGCGCAAGCACGATCGCTCCTGCGCTTAGCAGCGCGAGCATCAGCCCCAACGAAAAGCTCTCGATCGGGACCATAAGTAAAACGCGCGGCACTGCTACGTTTTCCGCGCGTGGCACTATCGACAACATCATTAATAACGGCCAGGGCTTCATCATGAAGGTGTGGGAGCGCACCTTTACCGTCGTGCCGCACGACACGACGCGCTTTTCACCTTCCGTACGTGACACGAGCGCCGCACAACGCCTTGCGGCATACGGGATCGGTGATGAGGTGCAGGTATACGGCTATGTGAGCAGCTCCACGCTTACGGTCGCACCAACCAGCATCAGCAACTACACCGAGCGCTCATCGGGCTCGCCTCTCTACCGCGTTAAAACCATACTTGACGGCACACTGGAGAGCTTGACCTCCACCACATTTAAGCTCAAAGTGGGCTCGAAAACGTATAACGTCATACACGACGATACGGGTAAGTACTACGATGCCCAAAAGCGCCGTATTAAGCCTGCGCTTAGCGGCTGGGCGAGTGGCGATTCCGTCTACGGGTACTTCATGGTGGGCGGTACCGATGCGAAAGCGGTGGCGGTGTACAACCGCAGTAAGACTGCGGCAAACGCCGATCTCTACACGACAAGCAGCAACACGGGAAATACCGGCACAGTGCCGGCCGCACCCACAGGTGTGAGTGCTACCGCGGGTGATCGCCAAGTCACACTCACTTGGAATGCGGTCACCGGTGCCGAGCGCTACAAGATCATGCGCTCTGAAACGAGCGGCGGCCCGTACAGCACCGTAACATCGTACGCGCAAGGTACCAGCTACACCAACACCGGTCGCACGAACGGCGTGACCTACTACTACGTCATAATGGCGGTCAACAAAGCGGGTGAGAGCGCACAGTCCGCCCAGGTGAGTGCGAAGCCCATGGGCACCGCCACAAACGGTTCAAGCACCAAACCCGCCACACCGACCGGCGTCACTGCAACGGCCGGCGATAAGCAGGTAACCATTACGTGGAATGCTGTACCGGGAGCGGAGCGTTACAAGCTCATGCGATCTGAAACGAGCGGCGGCCCGTACACTCTCGTGAGCTCGTATATTACAAGTACGACCTACACGAACACCGGCCGCACAAATGGAAAGACGTACTACTATGTGGTGAGTGCCGTCAACAAGGCGGGCGAGAGCGCGCAGTCAGCACAGGTGAGTGCGACTCCTGCAAGCGGTGGCACAGGCACAGGGGGCACGAACCCTCCTCCTCCTCCGCCTCCGCCGGGTGGTCTTTAGAAGAGCAACACAGCGGGCCATGCGGGCCTGCTGTGTTCATGTAGCATGATACACAATATATATGAGAATACCGACAGCTCAAACATTCGCAGTCGCGGTGTGCATCGTCATCCTGGGGTGCGGCACATACGCGTTTGCGCAAGACCGCCAAACGTGCGCCCCGGCAGGTACCGCAGGTGCCACGTTTGGCGCTTCTGGGGCTGCTGTGCGTACTCTACAGCAGTGCCTCATAGATGGCGGATACTCCATCCCCGCAGGCGCGACCGGCTTCTACGGCGAGCAAACACGTGCGGCTGTGCGTGCTTTTTACAAAGCCAAGCTCAACATGGCCTCATGGCACGGTTCGTGGGTTGGGCCGCAGGGCAGATCTGCGCTTGCGCAGCTGGGCACCGTACCCGGAGGCACAGGAAGCACAGCTAAGCCCGGCACATGGCGACGTCTTGCGAACGCTTCGGACCTTGCACGATATGTTGCAGAGCGCAACAAAGCAATCGAAAATAGTGCGACAGGTGCAGTGCCGCCCCCCATGCCGCTTTCGCCTACGGCAGACGACGCGGGGCGTGCATCTGGAGCCGCCGCTCTACCTGAGCGCTTCTCGGGTACGAACGTACAGGTCGCCGGAGTGGACGAGCCGGATCTTGTAAAAACGGACGGCACACACCTCTACATCGGGCACCAGCCCATGTACGGCATAGCGTGGCCCATCATGCGCGAGGGTGCAGTGGACAGCGTACCACGCCCCGTACCCCCTCCTGTGGGCACCTCAGTCGCATCCACGCCGCGAACCTTGGCACCCGCCACCGTGGATGCAATGCCGCCCCTCTACCGCGACGAGCGTAAAACGAGCATAGTACGCACACTCCCGCTCGAATCACTGAACATCGCAAGTAAAAGTATTGAAGAGCATGGCGAGCTTTTGCTCGACGATAAGACAAAGACTCTCCTCATACTCGGAGTCGATCGCGTAACAGCATACGATGTGAAGAACCCCGCTTCACCGAAGCGAACGTGGACGTACACACACGACACGAACACAGGGCGCATGGCGGCGCGCCTCGTCAACGGCACACTCTATTTGGTGATGGCTACCGACCTTGGTGGCACACAGCCGTGTCCTCTTGGCGTGCTGCGTAAGGGTGACGCGCGTGTCATGCTCCCCTGCACGGATATCTGGGTGCCCGGCACCATAGAGCCGGTAGATACCACATACACGGTACTTGCCATGTCACCCGCAAGCGGCACCGTGACGCAGAAGCTTTCGCTCGCGGGTGAGCGCAGCAATGTCGTGACCTACATGACGGAGGACGCGCTCTACCTCGCGCACCGCGCAGAGGCTTCGCGCACCGAAGTCTACCTCGACTTTTATGAGCGCGGGCTCACGGATATGCTGGGAAGCACGACCATTGCGCGCATTCGCACCATCCGCGGGTACGATATCTCGCCCGCGTCCAAACTCTACGAGGTACGGAGAGCTGTTGAGGAGCGTGTGGGATCAATGGGTGCGGATGAGCAGATGCGCTGGCGAGCCGAGCTGGAGAACAAGCAGGCGACGTACCTCAAGGCACGCGCACGCGACCTGGACCGTACCGTGGTGACCCGCATCCCGCTCGCATCTCTCACCATAGGCGCGTCCGGAAGTATCCCCGGCCACCTGCTCAACCAGTTTTCGCTCGACGAACACGAGGGGTACCTTCGTGCGGCGGTGACGGTGGGAGACCGGTGGGGTGAGACAGAGCAGGTGAACGATGTGTATGTGCTCGACAGCGCACTGCGCACAGTCGGCAGCATACGCGATCTTGGCCTCAGCGAGCAGGTCTACGCGGCGCGCTTCATAGGCGACCGCGGGTACCTCGTGACGTTCCGTCAGATCGACCCGTTCTATGTCCTTGACCTCTCCGTACCCACCGCACCGAAGATGCAGGGTGAGCTCAAGATACCCGGCTACTCGTCCTATCTGGAGCCGCTCGGCAATGACCTGGTGCTTGGTGTGGGGAGGGAAGGCAGCAGTGTAAAGCTCTCGGTGTTCGACGTGTCGAACCCACAGAAACCCACAGAACGCGCGAAGTATTCACTGAAGGACAGCTGGACGGAGGTGGAGCAAAACCACCACGCATTCCTCCGTGATGCAAAGCATGGCGTATTCTTCATCCCCACAGGGCAGGGAGGCTATGTCTTCTCGTACACGGGGGGTGCACTTGCGCTCAAGGCCACCATCGCAAGCCCGAGTGTGAAGCGTGCGGTGTTCATCGACGACTACCTCTACATCGTGAGCGACGACAAGGTGGTGGTACTCGACGAGAACACGTGGAAGAAGGTGAAGGAGCTGGCGCTGTAACGAACTTGCTTCCGTACAGTGACGGGCGCCTCGTACGAGGCGCCCTGCTGTATGAGTCATTATGCTTGAGCCATCAAGCGCTTCCCATGTAAGAACCCCGCGAGGTAGAGCGCAAGGTACCAAGCATACAGTAGCAGCCAATGGTTCGGCGTAAGTTGTGCTACCAGGGACGGGTGCGGTTGCACCATGAGCCCGATTACGATTCTCATCCACTCGACCACGGCGTACGAGTACGCGGTCGCGAGAAAGAAACCGCGCTGGACTATGTACATGCCATATACGCAACCTAGTGCGTAGTGAAGGCCTCCCACAACAAAGATCAGTCGGGCAACAACAAAGAATTCGCTAGGGTCACTCATCATGCTCTTACTCCTTGCCAAGACGCGACTGCATCAAGCACGTGCCTTTCGAGGAGAGGCCGAATACGCGCCATACCCAGCAGACGCGAGGAAGAGCAAGAGCCCAAAGCCGCAGCAGAGCGCATACGTGAACGGGTCCAGCGCACCCTCCACGCTCAGCTCTCCAAGCAGTGTATGCGCTCGGCTAGCGATTATGGTGATGCACGTCGGCCCGCCCACGAGCATCGGCAGACCGCGTGGCCCGAGGCCCGACGTTTCGATAGCCTCCACGAACGTCTGCCCCACCGCCATCGGCAAGGTAGTTACTATTGCAAAGACGTAGACTAACACTGCAGTTGTATACACTGCACATACTCCCGCCAAAAGGTTGTCTTCTGCTGCTATTATAACACGTTATGACTATGCTTGCAAGTTTTGCGGCAGTAACTGCTCACGCCCACATAAAGTGCCTCAAACGTGGCGTCATTGCGAGGAGCGCAACGAAGTGGAGCGACGCGGCAATCCAGTGCATGCCGTGCGAAAATGGCTACAAATCTGGATTGCTTCGCCTGCGGGCTCGCAAAGACGACGTATAAGTGTGAGCAGTTACTTGCGGCACATACGCATGTAAAATAACGCCAGAGACTCACATGCATTGCAAACCAATATAAAATGCACGTACCCTCGCGCTTCCTCTTACATGTAAAACCAAGAAAACCTGTCCTGCAGGGGGTACTACACGTCGAAGGGCGCTCCCGGTAGGAGCGCCCAACTAAACCCATCATAGGACAGCTCAGTGTTGAACCGCACCGCCCTTTTGAAACCGCCGTTTGGCGAACGCGGGCAGTCTCTCCTGACGCAGCTGGCGCGCTAGCGCTAGGCGGTACATCGCCCATGCGATTGCGATTTGAAGAACCATGCCCAGCGTAGCCGTGCAGAGCAGCTGTTGTCGCAGTAGCGGGTCGCTCATCGGGGTGTATGCGCCCGCAAAAAGGATGACGTGCAGCACCCACAGAACGGCTCCGGTGGCACCAGCCACTGCCACCGCACAGAGCTCGTCCACCTCGGCCCTGATAGTGCCAAGAATCGCGCCAACCACAGCGGCAAACCCGCCGCCCGCGGTTAGCAGAGCATAAAGCTGAAACAACATCTTAACCCTCCTTCTACTCTCTGTTCGTCTTTTATTATATCATAGTTTAATTCTTTTGCAAGTGCAGCCTCATCCTGCCTGTAACGGGCCCTGTGCTACACTGTACGGTATGGCATTGACTCTGCACGAATCATGGAAAAACGCGCTCGTGGCCGAATTTGACCAGCCATACTGGTCTGACATCACAACCTTTGTGCGCCACGCGTACAAAACGGGCATTGTGTACCCTCCACCCAAACTCATCTTTAACGCGTTCGATCGGTGCCCATTCGATACCGTGAAAGTGGTAGTGCTGGGGCAGGACCCGTACCATGGCCGCGGGCAAGCACATGGTTTGTGCTTTTCCGTGCCACAGGGTGTCCGGCTTCCGCCTTCGCTACAAAATGTCTACAAAGAGCTTGCAGATGACCTCGGTGTGTCTGCGCCGGAGATAGGCGACCTTACACAGTGGGCGGAGCAGGGAGTACTGCTTCTGAACAGCACGCTCACAGTGGCAGCTGGACACCCGGGAAGCCATCAAGGCAAGGGCTGGGAGCGCTTTACCGATGCCGCCATAGCGACGCTCTCGCGCGAGCGTGAGCACGTGGTCTTTATGCTCTGGGGCAACTATGCCCGCGCAAAGAAAGCGCTCATCGACGAATCGAAACACCTCATACTTGAAGCCGCACACCCGAGCCCCTACAGCGCCGCGAGTGGCTTCTTCGGCTGCAAACACTTCAGTAAGGCGAACGAGTATCTGGCTGCACATCGTATTGAGGCTATCGCGTGGGTGCGGCCGGCCGTGGCAGGGTCCAGCGGGGGCAAAACATAAAAACTTGAAAACTGAGAAACGTGAAAAGTGTCGGGCGTACTTTTCTGATAGCAAGTCCACGGACTTATGAAAAGCATTAACGCGCTCATGGTACGATTACGGTAGCGTGGCGTCGCACCATTTAGTCTTTTTGTGTTTTAATGTTTTTTTGGTTTTGAGTTTTACGTTCAATGTTTGCCCTCGACCCCATCATCCTGAACCTCGTATTCCTTTCATGGGCCGTTGTGTCCGTGATGCTCGTGTTGCATGCGCTCCGACAGCCCTCCCCGGTCGCGTACATCGTGACAGGTGTGCTGCTTGGCCCGTACGTGCTCGGCGTCTTTCACGACTTCGAGCTTCTCGAGCGCTTGGGAGAGCTGGGGCTTGTGCTCCTCCTCTTCTTTGTAGGCACGGAGGTATCACTCTCGCGCTTTGCCAAAAACTGGCGCATCGTACTTGTGGGAACGCTTCTCCAGACAGCACTCTCACTGCTCGTGATGGCGCTTCTCGGCAGCGTGCTCGACTGGCCTCTGGCACGCATCATTCTCTTCGGTTTCGTAATAAGCCTCTCATCGACCGCCGTGGTGTTGCAGTTCTTGGAAGAGCGTTCGCTTCTCAACACGAAGCTTGGCACCGAAGTGACGGGCATTCTCGTAATGCAGGACCTCCTCTTGGTACCGATGCTCCTCATCATGAGCTCGCTCGGCGGCGACGCCTCTGAGGTTGCCCGCTGGCCTTACCAGCTCGCCGGACTCGTGGTCCTCGGCACAATACTCGCACTCGTGCTGGGCCGCGATCTGGCGCCGTCACCGCATTGGCTTGAGCCTTTTCGTAAAGAAAAGGAGCTCCAGCTCTTCGCGGCACTGTTGGTGTGCTTCGGTCTTGCGCTCGCCACTGGCTACCTTGGCCTCTCGCTTGGCCTTGGCGCATTTGCCGCCGGGATCCTTGTGGCCCACCTCGGGGGCGTCAAGTGGGTGCGCAGGCAGCTACACTCATTCCGCACCTTTTTTATTGCACTCTTCTTCATTTCGATCGGCTTGCTCATCGATCTGTCGTACTTGCGTGAAAACCTCCGGGAGGTTCTGCTTCTCGTCTTTCTCGTGCTCATACTGAACACGCTCATCAACGCGTTCGTGTTCCGCGCACATGGCGAGTCGTGGCGGTACAGCTTTTTTGCCGGCTCGCTTCTTGCGCAGATAGGTGAGCTTTCCTTTTTACTGGCCGCGGTCGGACTCGCACAGCGAGCTATCACCTACGACGGCTACCAGACCGTGGTACTTGTCATTGCACTCACACTGCTCGTCTCACCCTTATGGATACGTCTCGTGGGCGCACGAGCGGATAAAGCACCCTCACACGCTGCTTAAAAGAGCTCGGGAAGGTACTCGTCTATCTCACGCTGGTCCAAATCGTAGAAATGGGCATTGCGCTTATGAAGCTCACGTGCCAGGTCCTTGCCCACGAAGCGCCAGTGCCACGGCTCGTACACGTAGTAGCTGTTGCCCTCGGGGTAGGAGAGCACGAAGCCAAAGCGGTATGCGTTCTCGGTGAGCCACTTGTACGCAGCAGTGTTTCCGAAACCTGCGAGCGATCCGCCCAAGCCCGTCGTAATAAGATCAACCGTGGTGCCGAGCTGGTGCTCAGAGTAGCCCTGATCGGCCGAAAATTGGTTCGCGCTCCCCGCACCATAGGTCACCGTGTACGCACTCTTGAGGGACTTCTGCTCTTCAAAGGAGCGGTATGCGCTTTTTACGTACAGCTCAACACCGTCTTCCTTTGCTTCGTCCATGAGGCGCTTGAGTGAAGGCCATACGGCGGCATGTAGGCGCTCCGTGCGCTCATTGTGATACCGGTACTCTGCCGGTATCTCCGCGAGGCGCTCCGGCGCGTAGTGCTCGTTGAGAAAAAACACCTTTGAGTATTTTTGCAAGAGCTCCGGGTCGGTGCGCGCAAGCTTTTCCAGAAGCTCCACCGAATCGGTGATAGTATCGAAATCCCGCGAGACGCCCCCCATGCGCTCCTCAAGCGCGGCGGTGCGCTCCTCCAGCTTATACGCCACGCCGGCGAGAGCACCGACGTGCTCCCGCACCGCACTGTCCCGTTCATCCGCAGCACTACGTGCCTCATCAAGGTCGCCGCGCAGACTCTGCAGTGCGCCTTCCATGTTCGACAGACGTAGCGTCATGGTTCGTACATAGTAGGCGGAGGCGACAAGCCCGCCCACCACACAGAGCAGGCCTGCCAGCACAAAAACACCCCGCAACAAGTTGCGCCTCAGCGGCTGTGTCACGCTACCCTGCTCGGCCATATCAAAAGTCTACACCCACGTACGATCCGACACACGAGCGTTTATCACAGCTGCGTGCCACAAAACGATATGCACAAAACAGTGCGCAGGTGCCGCGTCCGTGCTACCGTGGATATGACCGATGCCGCATACCGCGCGCACCGGGTAACACTACAAAGAACGTATGAATTACCGCTTACATAAGCCCGCACTCGTCCTTGTTGCACTGCTTGTACTTGTGGCTGCCGGCCTGTTCGTATGGACGCTCACACGTACCCCGCAAACGCCCACAGAGCCGCCCGTTGCCACCACATCCCCTCAGGACACCGAGGAAGGGGAGGTGCTTACCGCACAACACCAGTTCAAGGACGGCATTCACACGGTTGCCGGCACGCTGCAGGTACCCACCCCGTGTCACCGCGTAGCCACGGAGCCATTCTTTACGGGCTCTGCACGGGATACTGTCGAGATACGTTTTACCACCTCGTCACAAGATGAGATGTGTGCGCAAGTACTCACGGATGCACGTTTCAAGACGGCCTTTGAAGCGCCCGCACAGGCAAGCATTCAGGCGACACTGAACGGAAAACGCGTACGACTCAACCTGGTGCCGGTTCCGGCAGGACAAGATCTTGACGACTTTGAGATCTTTATAAAGGGCTGATCCGCATACGGCCCTGGCAGGACACGCGCACGACAAAAGCGGTGTCACGTCGCGCTTGCCCATACACGTACAAGTACCTGTTACCCGCGGCACAGATATTTGTACGTGTATGGGCTTGTCGGCGGAGCAGGGCATGTTAGACTGGGTATATTGTTTACGTAAACTCCTCATAATGAGTACCGAACCAACACAAGAGACAGCGTCAACCGAGAACGCACAGGCTGCGAGCTCAGCAAAGCGCGCCGCACCGTCCAAACGCACCGCGCTCATCGCGGGGGCAGTACTACTTGCGCTCGTTATCGCGGGCGGCGCGTATATGTACCGCAGCGGCAAGCTTCCGACCTTCTTTGCGGGAGCGCTTGGGGGCGATAGCACATCACGCGAAGTGGTGGCGAAAGTTGACGGCGTCGAGATCACGCGCGGCGAGCTCGACAAGCGCGTTGCGCAGGCAAACAAAGTGCAGGGCAATCCAGCCGATGCGCCCGCGGACATGATGCTGGAGCAGCAAGTGCTTGACGAGCTTGTGAACATGCAGCTTGTGCTGAACGTGGCCCAGAAGAGCGGCATATCCGTAAATGACGAACAAGTGGATAATGAGATCAGCAGCATCGTGACATCGATGGGAGGCGAAGAGACATTTGAACAACAGCTTGCCCTTGTGGGCATGACGCGCGATGAGCTGCGCGACAGCTTGCGACGGGACCTGACGGCACGTGAAGTGCTCAACGCAAACACCGACATGGAGAACGTACAAGTGAGCGATGAGGACGTGCGCAAGATGTACGATGAGCAGGTGGCGGGACAGGAGGGCGCACCCGCGTTTGAGCAGGTGGCAGATGCCATACGTCAACAGCTCGTACAGCAGCAATCCGGCGCACTCGTGTCCGCGTACTTGGAAGAACTGCGGAGCAAGGCCGACGTACAGATACTTATCTAGTTTGGAGCGTTGAGTTTAGAGCTCCGAGCATTTTGCACTCAGACGCACGCTCTGCCGTAAAGACCGCCGTACGCGCGGTCTTTACGGCAGAGCGTGCGTCTGAGCCGTTTTTCTGGTATAGTGGGCCAACATGCCTACTCAGACTCGAGCTGCAAAAATGAAAGCGCGTGCTCCGGAGGGCTACCGAGCGCTCGGGAGCTACCACGGCTTTACCGAGTATGAGCTCGCGCAAAACGGCTTACGGGTGCTCTACCGCCATGACGACACCGTGCCTGTTGCCGGCCTCATGGTGACGTACCTCGTGGGAAGCCGCAACGAAGCCACGGGGCATACGGGCGCCACGCACCTCCTGGAACACCTTATGTTCAAGGGCTCTAAGCGCTTTCCTGTGGTGCACGGCCGCTCGACCATTGACCTTCTGCAAGAAAAAGGTGCGCTTCTGAACGCGACGACCTGGCTTGATCGCACCAATTACTACGAGGTGTTGCCGGAGGCACACTTCGAGCACGCACTCATGATAGAAGCCGACCGGATGCGACATGCACTCATCACACAGAAGGACCTCACCGATGAAATGCCGGCAGTACGCAGCGAGTATGCCATGGGGGAAAACGACCCAATGGAGGCGCTGGACAAACACCTCTGGGCGACAGCCTTTCTCGCGCATCCCTACCATCACTCTACGATAGGCTGGCTCTCCGATATTGAGACCGTGCCGCTTGAAAAGCTCAAACACTTCTACGATACGTACTACTGGCCCAACAACGCGTACGTTACCGTCATAAGCAACATGACCGCGGAGGATGCGCTTGCACTCATACGCAAGCACTTTGGCGTTCATCACCGTTCGCCGCATGCAATACCGCAGCCCTACACCACCGAGCCGCCACAGACGGGTCCGCGCTTCGTGGAAGTGCGACGTGCGGGGGAGGTGGATATGGTGGGCATCGCGTACAAGGTGCCCGAGGCGCTCCACGCCGACACGGCCGCGCTTGAGGTTATCTCCAGTGTACTCGCCGACGGCCGCACGAGCCGCCTGTACCGCGCACTCGTCGAAAACGGCCTGTGCTCCTCCGTGCGCGGCGTATACTTCCCGTTCAAGGATCCTTCGCTCATGACCTTCTTTGCCACACTCACACGCAAGGCCACGCACGAGCGGGTTGCGCAGGTGATGCGCGAGACAATTAGCGGCATAGCGAGCGGTGTCACACGCGAGGAGCTCGCACGCACCATAGCGCATGTCGAGACCGACATCGCCTTTGCGCGGGACGGGCACTTTGCCATGCTCTCCGCACTGAACGAAGCGATCGCGGTGGGAGACTGGCGCTTCTTCTTCGATCTTCCGGCGCGCGTTGGACGGGTCACGAAAGCCGATATCACGCGCGTAGCGGCACGCTACCTGACAGAGACGAGTAGTACAACAGGCTACTACCGGGCACTGCGCACCGTTTCGCATTCTCGTAATACACCATGAGCACACTTACCGCACGCACCACAGTAGAGGCACTGCCAAATGGGCTCACGCTCTACCTCATACCGACCACGGTCGCGGACATCGCGACGTGCCTCATCGCATTTCCCGGCGGTACCCGCGCCACCTACGACACGCAGAGCTTGGCACTGCTTCACGCGGAGCTCTTGCCCGGCTCCACCCTCAAACGCTCGCGCGAGAGTCTGCGCGCACGCTTTGACGCGCTCGGCTGCCGCGTCAGAGTGGCGAGCGACACGAAGCACCTTACCGTGTCGCTTTCTTGCCGCACACAAGCGCTTGCACCGGCTCTGACCCTTCTGGGCGAGGCGCTACGCGTGCCGACATTCCCCGGTACTGAAGTGCGTGAGGAACGCGCACGCCTCTTGAGTGCGCTTGAACAAAGCCGCGAGGACACACGCACCCGAGCGCACACCGCACTCATGCATGCACTCTACCGCAAAGGTCATCCGCAATGGTCGCCCGACAGCGAAGGACTTATGCGCGAGCTCGGCATGATGTCAGCCGCGAAGGTGCGACGCTTCCACAAGAACACGATGCACACGCACGACGCGTGTGCGGTGGTGGCGGGTGACATCGACCCGAAGGCTGTGACACGGATGTTCCGTAGCGCCTTCGGCACTTGTACCGAAGGCGTACATATACCGGATGCAAGTGACACCGCACGCGTTGTTGCACGACCGTCAGGTGACCTTACCCTGCATCTGAAAGACAAGATCAACATAGACACGTACTTGGCGGTGCCGCTGCCAACGCTCACGCGCACGCACGCCGACTATGAAGCCCTTTCCGCGGGCGTAGGCGTACTGGGCGGCTCGTCATCCGGCAGACTTTTCCATATCCTGCGCAACCAGATGAGCCTCACCTATCACGCAAGTGCGCGCTTGGAAGGTTTCGGCGATGGCTACCCGGGGCATTTGGCCGCGTACACCATTCTGCCGCATGATGTGTTCACACGTGGTCGCGAGGCACTACGCACCGTCGTGCGTGAGTTCATTGAAAAGGGCATTACCGCGAAAGAGCTCACCTCACGCAAGGAAGAGGTGACCGGCCGACATGTGGTAGGCCTCTCAACGACAAGCGGGATGGCGAGCGCCGCCTTTGGCGCGCTCCAGAGCGGGCTGCCGCTTTCGTACGTAGATGAGTACCCTGAGCGCATCGGTGCGCTCTCCGCCTCGGAGGTGAACAAAGCGATACATACGCACCTGGACTACGCAAAGTCAGTCACCGCCGCGGCGGGGAGCATTTCGGAGTAGAATGTGGGACGTAGAAGGGAGAAGGGGATTCAACATAGGGCCAAACACCACAAAACCCGCAGGACTGACCTACGGGTTTTGTGGTGTTTGGTGCGGCGTGTTACACGCGGCGCACGTTCACGGCGTTCGGACCCTTTTCACCCTGGGCTACCTCGAACGTGACTTTGTCACCTTCGCGGAGGTCATCGTACATGACGTCGATGAGCGCCTTTGAGTGGAAGAAGATGTCCTTTTCCGCGCCGGGGTACGTGATGAAGCCGAAGCCTCGGTCCGTAAGGCGCGCGATAGTGCCTTCTTGCATACAAGATCATGGATTACTCGAATAGTACATCAATCTGGACCGGGGCGTTGGACTCGACCTTCCTACGTGTGTGCGGTGTGCATTGATACTGAGACTATAGCACACGCGTGCGTTTTTGTCCCACCGCGCACAGCAAGCGGCCCGCAGCATGTGCGGGCCGGCTGTCGTACTAATTTCACTGTGCGGGGCGGCGGCGCTTCAGCTTCTGAAGCTGTGCCACCTTTCTGTTCGCGTTGCTCGCCATGTCGCGAGCCCAGCGGAGCCATCGTGCCGCCACCTCCGCATCGGGCGCGGCTCCGGCGTTGAGTACGCGATGGTACTTCCGCACCTGTCTTCTAAGGCGCCTGACGGATGCCGCAAGTTGCAGTAGGTTCATCCTGCGCTCCCAAGCAACACTTCGCGGCGCTTGAGCACCCAGACCTTACGGTCGAGTCTCCGCGCCATACGCCGGTGCAGTGCCGCAACCGTGCGGCCTTCCGCAACAGGCCAACACATGCCGCCGATTCGCACCTCGTCGATATGTGCACTTCGGCTGTCCGCACGCGCTAACGCACGGAGTATACGAGCCATCTTTGAAAGTTCTCTGGATGTCTGTCTCACCGCCGACCCTCCAATGTTCAAAAAGACTGTACTGCACATTCTTGCTTGTGTCTAGTACATACTCGGTACGCGCTCACATCTCAGCACGGCACCTCCTTGACCTCACCTGTAAACCAATACAGATATCCGTACGTGCGGCACAACTCGTCACTGTCTTCTATAACGACGACCGTCGTTATAGAAGACAACGAGACCAATGATGTGTGGACTGTGTGCAGGTTGATCGTGCACAAGCGACACGTACCAATCAGAACGTACCCGGTGGCTAGGGGGCCATGCAGCCATGCACGTATGGTGTTGCCTTAGTGCATCCTTAAGACAATGTAAAGGCCCCGCACGTAACCGCGTGCAGGGCCTATGGTCGGGACCTCATGTCCTTTCTCCTTCTTTGCTGTTTACGTAAGCTGCTCCGCAGCAGCTTTAATCGCTACAGCCTCCGCTGCGAGCAGTGGCAGCTCGAGCTCTAGCCCGTACCACGCTAACTCTTTGGCGATCGCCGCCGAAAAAGCCGCGACCGCAGCCGCCGCCTCTGGACCAGGCAGAACGCCCCAGTGGGTGAGCTGCGCCTTGTCCGGCGTTGCCGCCATCAGGATGGCGACTTTCAAGTTCGCCAGCCCGGCCTTGAGCCACGCTGGCAAGCTCGTCTGCTCGACGAGCTCGCCGTCGAGCGTCTTAATGAGCAACATTTTTTCCTCCTTTATCATGCTCAGTACCCGTTTTACATTATACACCTGTTAAGTCTGCGTGTCAAGACCCTGCTTGCCATCATCTCGTTTTCACGGTACGCTGTCGTACATGGACCACAACGAACTACGTCAGAAATACTTGGACTTTTTTGCGGCGCGCGGGCACGCAGTGTTGCCTTCGGCGCGGCTTGTGCCCGAAAACGACCCGACCACGCTCTTTACTGGCTCGGGCATGCAGCCTTTGGTGCCATACCTTTTAGGCGCAGAGCACCCAAAGGGTACGCGGCTCGTGGACAGCCAGAAGTGCTTCCGCTCGATGGACATCGAAGAGGTAGGCGACAATAGGCACACGACTTTTTTTGAAATGCTCGGCAACTGGTCGCTGGGTGACTACTTCAAGAAGGAGCAGCTCGCATGGTTTTTTGAGTTTCTCACGAACGAGGTCGGGCTCGACCCGGAAAAGCTCTACGTGACGGTATTTATCGGTGACGAGAGCTTAGGCATACCGCGCGACGACGAGTCCATAGCCCTGTGGCAAAAGCTTTTCAAGGAGAAGGGCATAGACGCCAAAGCCGTGGATATCGGCTCTGAAGAAGACGGCTACAAGAAAGGAATGCAAGGCGGCAGGATATTCGCGTACGACGCGAAGAAGAACTGGTGGAGTCGAAGCGGAGTGCCGGCCAACATGCCTGCGGGCGAACCGGGCGGACCGGACTCCGAGGTCTTTTACGATTTCGGTACGCCGCATGATACGAAGTGGGGAGCGGAGTGCCACCCCAACTGCGACTGTGGTCGCTTCCTGGAGATAGGGAACGACGTGTTCATGCAGTACGTAAAGCAGGAGGACGGAACGTTTGCAAAGCTCCCGAAGCAAAACGTAGACTTTGGCGGAGGGCTGGAGCGCATGTTGGCAGCGAAGAACGGCGATCCGGATGTGTTTCTATGTAGTCCATTCAAGAGAGCTATCGAGGTCATCGAGTTATTTTCAAATGTAGAACGCTACTCAACAGCGACCACTGAGCAACAACGGGCGGTTCGCATTATGCTCGACCATATCAGGGCGGCTGTTTTCTTAATTGCTGATGGAATTGTACCGGGACCCAAGGAGCAAAACTTTGTTGTTAGAAAACTGCTGCAACGCGCAACATGGTATGCAAGTACCATAGGATACCAGGCAGACAGCGACCATATGCTGTTTGATCAGATTGTCGATGGTTTTATCGAGTCGTACCAGCAGCATTATCCCGAACTTGCAAAAAATAGAAACAGCATCAATATCGAAGTCGAGGGTGATGTAAAACGATTCTCTACATTACTCAGAAACGGACGACCGATGGCTGAACGGGTGCTGGTTGGCACTCCATCGGTTAAGGATGTTTTTGATCTCCAACAATCGTTCGGCATACCGCTAGAGCTGATACGTGAGGTAGCCGCCAAAAACAATGCCCGGATTGACTACGCGCAGTTGGAAAACGAGATGAAAAAACACCAGGAACTCTCACGTGCCGGGGCGGAGCAAAAGTTCAAGGGCGGGCTGGCGGACAGCGGGGAAGTGACGACTATGCTCCACACCTGCACGCACCTTATGCTCGCGGGGCTGCAAAAGTACCTCGGGCCGGACGTGCACCAGGCGGGCTCGAACATCACCGCCGAGCGCACGCGCTTTGACTTCACGTATCCGGAAAAGGTACCGCGCGAGGTTCTGGATCAGGTGGAGGCCTACGTAAACGAAGCGATAGGGAAGCAGTGCCCAATGACCGTGACCCGCATGCCGAAGGACGAAGCAAAGGCGATGGGCGTGGAAGGCAGCTTCTGGGAAAAGTACCCGGACGAGGTGAATGTGTATGCGATCAAATGTGATGACGGTACGGTCTACACCCAAGAGCTCTGTGGCGGCCCCCATGTGGCAAACACCAAAGATATAAAGGGCACGTTCAAGATAGTGAAGGAGGAGGCTTCGAGTGCGGGAGTGAGGAGAGTGAAAGCCGTGCTAGTGAACGAGTAGGCAACCCGCAATTGGGTACGTGTATAGCAACTTGTTGCCGTACCGAACCGCCTGGAAACAATTTTAACAAACGCAAAAAAGCCGCATGAAAGCGGCTTTGCCAAGTGGCAGGTAGATTTTTACGTCCTACGTTGACGGCACTGTGGTCATGGTACGTACCACTGTTCTCAGGCACTTAATCCAAGCCACGAACCTGTCAATTGCGTCCAGACCTTCATAGACACTTTGTCCGGCCACTAAACGTGGCAGAACCATACTTCCTACCGTATGTGGTGGTCGCAGCACGACCTTTGGTCGCGTGATACTTGCCAACGCTTGGAGTGCTCGAATATCCTCACCGACCGGATCCCAATGCATCATCAGCACCGGATTAAGGAGTAGCTCGTCAGCAAGGATAATTCGCTCCCGTTCGCGATCTAAAACCGGCACGTGAGTTCTCCCTATTTTCCATTTTGCCCAACAATCTGTGTGCGATGGTATCAGTTTCTTGTCATGCCGACAAGCTGCGCGTGTACTATTAACGGGACCTCAGGCGCAGCGGTGAGGAGAGTGAAAGCCGTGCTGGTGAACGAGTAGGCGAGTAGCAGGACACGTGCGAATGGGAATGCGTATGGGGAACGCAAATGCAAAAGGTAAAAGTCAAAAGGCAAAAATGCAGGTAAAAAGTAAAAATTTACTGTGTAACGCCATTGCGGTTCCCCTGCCGTAGCTTCAGCGAAGGAGGGAGGAGCGCAACGCAGTGGAGCGACGTGGCAATCCAGGAGTGGACTTTAGCTATAGATACGAACTCCGAGAACTCATTGTTAATAGCTGTCCCACAAACAACAACTGTGGCATGATATGGCCATGCTTTCTAGGAACGAACATAGGTTGCTAAAAGAGCTTTATAAGAAGTACAAGAAAAGCAAGCGCCGAGAATTTTGGCTGGCAACAGATGCGTTTAAGCAACTAAATATCAAGGAGGGGGAAGATGTGTCAACATTTCACGACAGTGGTTATTTCTCAATTGTACTGGACGGGACACATGAATGTTTTCAAATTACTCCCGAGGGTATTAGGTACGTGGAGAATTTACCCAGCAGCTTCAATAAGACATGGGTATTTTTCAAAAATAATTTTGTCGCACAATTAATTGTTGGGGTGCTGGTTATCGTTTTGGGTACTTACTGCGTTTTGAAACTAGGCTTAGGCATGGAAAAAGAACCATATGTAAGTACACAAACGGTATATCAGAACACTCCATTTACCGAGTTTAGCTATCTTGATATTGATGGTAGGGGTTGGCTTGTCCCACTCATGTTTGAAACACTCATGGAGGCTAAAAACTTTGCAGAGAGATTTAAGGGGGAAGAAAATACAGTCTACATGTTTCGCACAGTTGTTATGGCGCTAGATCCATCTATGCGTTATGTTGAGACACGATCAGGATTGTCTTCTCAATCAGCATATAAACCTGAGAACTTGTATACTTTCTATCTCCCAGACGGGAAAGAGATTACTGACGATAAATACCGCGAGCACATCATAGAAATCGGAAAACATTCCTACAAGGTTACTCTACTATTCATAGACGGAAGAGATGTCGAGGAAGGAGATGAAGAAAAGCTTTCCAAGTATGCATACAGGTTCCGAATTGAAGAGATATCCGAGTAGTGTCTGATTGCCATAATATTGTAAGACAACCTTCCTAAACGTGTTCCCTTGAATGCGACCGCGAGCGCATAAGCCCGATCGCGCTGGTTGCGAGACAAGAATCTGACTGACTGAAGTACGCACGCTCCAGCTTATGCCTGAAGCTTTGCCGGATAGTATAATCTGGTACTATTGAGCGCATGCC
>CAYWMQ010000011.1:0-25480 GCA_964459635.1 uncultured Candidatus Saccharibacteria bacterium
GCGTACTCCTGCAGGTACATCCAGTACACAAAGACGGGCAGCCCAAGAATGACAAGGTACAGTACCAGCTTAAACCAAAAGCCGAGAATGGCCCCGCGACGCATCTTGCGCAGAAGCTCATTGTTCTCGCGCGTAAGACGCAAATTCTCTTTCATCAGGTCATCCAGGTCTTGATCAGTGTAGACACCCATACATATACTAGATAGAAGAGATAAAAGATAAGATATGCGGGAACGGAGATAGGCCCAAAACACGAAATAGTAAAAACTAAGGACCAAACACGACTCTACACAAGCTTTGTTTCCAAACGAGAAACCCGTGTTTCAAGCTTAGTAAACTCGCTACGCTGCACGCCCTGTGTGAGTTGAGCTCGCATTTCCTGCGTGTCTTCCATGAGCTGCCCTATCATTTCGGTGTGGCTGTCTACCTTTTCCTCAAGCGTTGTCAGCTTGTCCTCAACAGATAGCATCTTATCCTCAAGCGACAACATCCTATCGTCGAGCGATGTCACCTTCGCACCAATGTGCGATACCGCTTCGGCAAGTAACTGCTGTTTGTCGGTAAAATCTTCTACAAGCACGCCTACGTATCGCTTAAACTCGTCGGTTTGACGAGTGAGTATGCCTTCCAGCTCACCATGAGTTACGTACTGATTTGTTGCGCGTTCTGCCATACGTACAAGTATATGCTGTACTGAAATGCCCCGCAACGCGCCACTGTGCGCAGGCTTGAAACATACAACGCACCACGCTGTGTACCTACCTATTCCCTTTTGCCCTATTGTGCGTTTTGCAGAGCATTTGGCAGTTGTCTGGGCTCGTAGCACCGCCTTTGCTCCATGCGGCCACGTGGTCGGCGTCCATATCGGCAAGCGCCCACACTTTTTCCTTGTTCGCGTCATGCCCTATCGCGCAAAGGGGGCAGTTTGACTCGCCTTTATTCCGTGCGTCACCGGTTTGCTTTTCATACACCGCGCGTTTGGTGGCCTCGTCAAATACGCGCACGTCAAGAAGTCTGGCTTCTACCTCGCCTCCCAGTATGTACTCAAAAATCCCTCGCCTATTTTTCACACATGCATCCCCGTACAGTCTCTGCACGGCCCCGCTAACCTTTTTGGGATCGTACTGCTTCGTGTGGTATGTTTCGTACAGCCTATTCCACTCCAACCCCTGCATCTCCCTCTCAACGTCGGTAAAAATGGCCGACACCCAGTCAATAACCTTGTTGAAGTGCTTCTTTAGTTCCGTGATGCCTGTGTCGTTCCGGTGCCGGCTCATGTACCCATCTATTTCGCCATCCGATACCCACTCAAGTGCTCTCTCAAGGTATGCTTGGCGCTTTAGGTCACCCGCAAGGTACGCACTCCATTTCTGCACGTTCGCGTTCTGGCTGTTGCTGAATTCTTCCCGCGCCTTCGTGACAAACGGCCCGGAGTACACCGCGTTTAGTATCTCTTGCTCGGTGAGCGGTACGCCCGCAATGTTTATCGTCTTGAACCAGTCTTTTATCTCCGGCTCTTCACCCTCACAGATATACACGAGTAGCTTGGTGTTAAGTATCTGTTCGCGCTGTACGGCCGCCATACCACCGTACAGTTGTTCATAGCCGTTTGCGTCCCTCACCGCAAACTTGTCCGTCACAAATCGGCCGATGCTCGTAATGCGCTGTTGGCCGTCGAGCACCTCGTATTTGCCACCCCCAACACTGTTAAAGTAAATGAGTCCTATCGGATAGCTTTTGAGAATAGACTGTATCACCGCCACATCGCGCTTGCCGTCGGCATAGATGTAGTTTCTTTGGTACTCGGGCTGAATGGTAAGTGCGCCGTTAAGCCCAAAAAGCCCTTTGCCCTCAAGCTCATTGTATTCAAATCCTTCGACCACATCGCGGATGGTGAAGTCGGTTTTTAGGGTTGTTTTCATCGTATTGTTATAGTCTATTTTTTCTTCTTTTGCACCTTTTTCTCAACTTTTTTCTCCAGAGCCTTGATGCTCTCTAAGTATGCCTTCTCGACCGGTGACAACGTCTTTGCCTGATACGTGCGATATTCGGCGTGAGCCTTCTCCACCGCTTGTTCATGGCTCACGCTCCCCGCACCCTCTAGTACACCCTTACCAAAATTCTGTGCAAACTTGTCGAGCTCCGCCACCCAGTCCGCCATGCGCATTTTGGTATGCTCCTGCGCTTTTATTTCAGCCAAGTCAAAGAACGCTGACACCAGCCTGTTGAGCCGAAAAAGCTCTTCTTCAGTAAGGTAGTTTTTCGCAATACCCGCCTCAGAGAGCGTGGGCAGTGCGCCCGCAAAGGTGGTTAGTCCCATGAAGTCCTTGCCGGCATCCGCCCGGGCATGAATGGTCTCTGCGGCCGTGTGCCTATTGGTTGCATAGTGGAGTTTGTTTTGCACCGTTTTGAAAAAAGCGAGCGATTCGCGGCTATGCGGGTCGTAGTCAATGCTGGTCGCATAGAGGTCGAGCACCTGGCGATAGAGCGCCTTTTCACTGCTCCTAATGTCCCGAATACGGTCGAGAAGCTCTTTCCAATAGTCTCCACCTCCTACTCCCTTGAGACGATCGTCGTCCATCGAAAAGCCCTTGACGATGTATTCGCGAAGTCGCGCCGTTGCCCACTGGCGAAACTGCGTGGCAACGCGCGACTTGACGCGGTAGCCAACAGAGATGATAAGGTCGAGATTATAGTGCTCCACCTCGTAGGTTTTTCCATCTGACGCAGTTGTTCGGAATTTCCGAACAACTGCGTCACGCGCCAGTTCTCCCTCGTCAAAAATATGCTTGATATGCTCGCTAATATTGGCCTTGCTCGATTGAAAAAGCTCCACTAATTGCGCCTGCGTAAGCCAAACCGTCTCGCCATCTATCTGCACCTCAATGCGTGGCACACCGTCACCTTCATATATGACTATCGAGTTTTTCGGCCCGTCGTCCATACTATTTTTTGCGTTTACTCAATTTATTCGTCTCGTGTTTGTGCGCGAGGTAATTCTTACTCGTCACCACAGCCTTGCCTGTTTCTTTCTCCAACTGCTTGCGCGCCGTCCCCGCCACCGCACCGCCGCGTCGTGCGGCGTCTTTGTTTTGCACTATTCCGCGCGCATCGTCGGTGCGGGTGATCTGTGTCGTGGCCGCTTCGCCCAGCTGGGTGAAAAGCAACTCGAGGTCATTCATGTGATCACGCAGATTCTGCCGCTCTAGACCTTTGAGTTCTTTGTACTGGCTCGGCGTAATACCGAATGTAGCTTTTGATATTTCTGCGGTAAGAATGGCAAAGTCCTGCTCTCGGCGTACACCGCGTTTTTCCCACTCATCGGTAAGCTCTTGGCGGATGGCGATACCGCGCACTCGACGCTCAATCCACGCTTCATCGTAGCCTTTCGCTCTGTAGAGCGCTTTCATGCGCTTTTGAGCAAGCTCCGGATTCTCTATTTCCTGCACACGTTCATATCCGACACGCGCGAGCCAGCGCTTGAACGGCTCGGCCTTTTTTGACGGGATAGACTGAATAAGGCGAAAAATACCCTCCGTGTTCCAACACGGCAGTTTTTGCTTGCCCCCAGGGGTAGCAAAAGTTAAGGTAAGGGGGGGTACAATTTGTACCGCCCCTTTATCCACCGTATCAGCCTCAAAAAGTTGAGCAATTTCTTCATCACGAGCACGCATTTTTCGAATATACTGCGCGGGGTCATTTGAATCTGTCAGTGCGACAACTACATCGGCAATAACAAACCACCATTCGCCGTTATGGAGCTGGCGGCGAATGTCCTTGCGCTGGAACACCACTAATTTATGCTCGTCGTCGTTCATACTATTTCTTGTGTTTGATAAGGACCCGCTGATACACCTTTTCATACAGGCCATTTCGCACCACCACACCGCTTGCATTTAAGTCATATGTCCCATTTTTTCCAAACTTTTCTAGATAAGCTTTCTTGCACTCTGCGCTGGTATAGATCCTCGTTTTCCTTTTATATAAGTCTTCGTTTTCACACATGCCCACAATCTCAAATTGTTCAGGGTTGTACTTATCGAGAAAACTTATGGGCACACCCATCACCCCTTTGTAGTCGCTAGGTATAGCGTCGGTAAATGGCACCTCTATCGCGTCATAGTTGTCGTACGTGTCGTACGCGGTTTTGCCCTGCATTTTTTTATTAAACTTCAGATTGTCCGCCATCGTCATGAGCGGCAGAGGCCGGTGACGGCGGCCGTGGTCGAGGTTGGTAAACCAACACGAATTGCCAAGTCGCGTGTAGTCTCCGACGTATCCAAGACGTGCCGCTTTTTCTCTATCTCCGGGGGCTATGTCGGCTCCGTTCGGCACCGCAAAAACCATATCACTCCCGTTTCCCGTTGCACCAAGCCATAAACGGTTCGTCTTCAAGAGTGGGAACACTTCCTTATAGGTAATAGCGTTCATATTGCCTATTACGAGTACGTGCTTTTCGTACTCGAACAGTTGCTTCACATACGCCCGAAACAAACTAAACGGCGGGTTGGTCACCACGATATCCGCCTGCTTCAATAGCTCGATGCACTCGTCACTTCGAAAGTCGCCGTCACCGTGTAGCGGCGTCCATTCATTGTGCTTGTTTGCCTTGAGTTGTGTGGCGATATCAGTGAGAGTAAACGAGCCGTCGCCGTCTACGTTGCCGACATCGCTAATGATAAATTTGTTTGCGGTAATCTTCGGCCGGCCCTTTACGGGTGTGAGGGTCACATCATCACTAAAGAGCCCGAGTTGGGTGTTTGCGACAGGTGAAGGCTTGTAGCTCGTCGTCATGAGCCTCTTGAGCCCAAGCCGTTTGAAGTTTAGTACAAAGTAGCGGAAAAAGTTGCTCTCAAACGGGTCGTCACAGTTGCAGTAGACCACCTTATCTCGAAACGTATTTTTGTCATATTCAAGGTAGGCCTCGATTTCCTTCTGGATATCCGCGTACTGCGTATAGAATTCGTCGTTTTTCGCCCGCTTTGCCTGGGTGAGATTTTGGTTTGCCATGGTGGGTATCAGTCATTGTAGCTCATCCGCACCGCTTTTCCATGCCCACCACACAAGAAAGCGGCTAATTCTGCGCCAACATTAAGGGCACCGTGGGCGACCGCATTCCCATACGCATTCCCATTCCCATTCCCAATATGGTGCCCCCGGCAGGAATCGAACCTACATTTGTCCCTTAGGACGGGAATGTTCTATCCATTGAACTACAGGGGCGAGTGACTAGTACTCTACCACGCACAGGCAAAAGAAAAAGCGCATCTGCGCTCTTTCTTTTGGATGCCGTATGTCCGCTTTCGCGCCTTGCCCACTCGTTACTCGCTCTTGCCCCGCCGCCTGCCTACCAGGCAGGTAGCTCTCCGAGCGAAGGGGGGACTCGCCTACTCGCTACTCCTGTATCCCCAGCAGACTGGAAATACGCGCCTTATCAAAACCAATGATCATCTCATCGCCGATGAAAATGACGGGCACGCCCATTTGTCCGCTTTTTTGCATCATTTCCTGCCGCTTTTCAAGGTCAGCTGCCACGTCATAGTCGGTGAATGCAATGTTGTGCGCACTCAAAAAATCCTTCGTCATGTGGCAAAAATGGCATGAGGGCGTGCTGTAGATCACTATGTGCTTGTCCATGGCTTGTGCTGTTTAGATGTAAAAGTCCATACATTGTACCAGTCACTCCGCCAATACGCCACATCAAAAGCGCCGGACGGTTCAGCCGTCCGGCGCCACAACAAGGCGGTAGATGACCGTCTTGAGCTCAGGATCGTCGGTGGACCCGTCCATGTTGTCCACAACAACACACCCCACGACGCGGCGTGTACGCATCGCACGCACACACGCAAGCATGAGCGCAGGCTCATCGTTTCTCTTATGCAGCCGCCCCTCAGCCATATACACGCCCGCCACTACCTGTCGGTCAGGATCTACATGTAGGCCTTCAGGAATATGTTCCAAAGCCCGCCAGATAGTTGGTTCCTTACCACGAAACAGAAGCCATTCAAGCTTGAGTCTTGTAGAAAAACACTCTAACCGGGCACGCATTTTGCAGCACCTCGCATGTCATGTAACGTCCGCGTACAAAGGTAGCAGCGGGTTCCAGGTGCGTCAATAGTGGTGCGAGTAGGGAGAATCGAACTCCCGCCTGATGCTTGGGAAGCATCCGTTCTGCCACTAAACTATACTCGCGTTTCAGGATTTACCGTACCATATCGCGTACACGCTGCCAAAAAGAGCGCTTGGGGGCCACCTTTGGGCCCTGCGTGTCCTGCGGCTCCTCTTCCACAAGCACAAGCGCATGCTCGCCTTCCCTGCCCACCTCATACTTTTCGCGCAACTCACGCTCCACTCCAAGAGGCTCCTCGAGTGCGGCTATTTCTGCAGCCAGTGCCTCCTTGCGGGCCTCTAATGCCGCGAGCTCACGCGCCGCCTCGCCGCGTCGTTGCGCAGCCAAACGCTCGCGCGCATACGCGTTCCATGTAACCCAGGTGAGCCCAACGGCAAGCAACAACAGCGCCGCCAGTGTGGCGTGGGAATACAATAACCTGCGCGTGCGTCTTTTTTCGCGTAAACGTGCCATGGAGCTTTTGCGTAGCCTTACCAAAGGTGGTACCATTATAGTATACGCGGCTTAATGGCTTCTACCTATGCTGTTCCACAAGCGCACGAAACACATCATACGATACATCTGGATAGTGCTGTCAATTATCATCATTTTGAGCATGGTGGTGACGTACTCAGGCTTTACGATGCTTGCGAGGAGCGGAAACGCTTCACCTTCCACGGTACAGACCGATCCGGCGATCGCATCACAAGAGATGCAGCTTGACACGAACACCGCAGCGGCCCCGAGCGCATCAACCGTGTCTCCTCAAGTACCCGCAGCACCCCAAGAACAGCTCAAGTTCGACATACAGTAGCAGCGCTGCACGGCCCACTATGTGCAGGTGTTTTCGTCAGGGCACAAGGGTCACTCTTGCCCACCACGCATTACCTTCAAGAATACCTCATGCGGTATCTGAACCTTTGCACGTGAAGCGAGCTTTTTCTTGCCTTTCTTCTGCTTCTCAAGCAGCTTCATTTTGCGCGTAATATCTCCTCCGTACAGCTTGGCGGTAACGTCCTTTCTGAAGGCGCTCAGCGTCTTACTGCGGATAATGCGACCCATGGCCACCGCCTGTAGCTTTGTCACAAACTGCTGACGAGGTAGTGAGTCGTGCAATTTCTCGACTATTTCTTCAGCCTCCTCTTCGACCCGCCGCCGCGAGACCACGCGCGTAAAGGCCGGCACCATTTCATCCGCAACAAGCACATCGAGCCGTACAACGTCCGCAATACGACTTTCGCCTCGCTCATAGGAGACGGATGCAAAACCGCTTGTCGCACTCTTCACCTTGTCAAAGAAATTGCGCATGAGTTCCCGAAGAGGCATCTCCACCACGAGCCGCACGCGCCCGTCGCCGAAAGACTCCGTGTGCCTCGTCTCAGCCTCGTGTTCATACAAGAGCTGCATGAGCTGGCTCACATATGTTTCCGGTGCTATAAGCGTGACAAGTGCCCAGGGCTCGCGCACCGCACGTATGCGGCCATGTTCCGGGAACTTGTGCGGGCTGTATACCGTCACAACGGTTCCATTGTCGAGCTCCACCTCATACGTTATGGATGGGAGCGTGACAATAAGCGTGAGGTCAAACTCACGACGCAGTCGTTCGGTAATGATCTCCAGGTGCAGCATACCTAAGAAACCGCAGCGAAAGCCGCGCCCAAGTACACCACTTGCCTCTTCCTCAAAGGTGAGCGAACTGTCTGAAAGTGTGAGACGCAAGAGTGCCTGCCGAAGCGCCACAAAGTCATCTTGCGACTCAGGGTACACGCTGGCCCACACCACAGGCACAGGACGCTGGTATCCGGGCAACGCCGCCGCCGCACTTGTGGCGTGGAGTAGTGTGTCACCTACGGACGCCACGCCCGGTTCCTTGATGCCTGTCACTATATACCCTATCTCTCCGGCGGTAAGCGCAGCCACCGGTTTTTCGTCGGGCTCAAACACACCCACCTCCAGAGCGGTAAACGTGGCCCGCGCAGCACCGAAGCGCATACCGTCTCCCTTCTTCACAGAACCGTCAACACAGCGGACATACACGATAACGCCCCGGTGATTGCTGTACTGAAAATCAAAAATAAGACCACGAAACTGTCGCGCTCCCTCTTCTATTACGGGAGGCGGCACATGGCGCACAATAGCATTCAACAGCTCCCTCACACCTTCGCCTGTCTTGCCTGAGGTGCCTATTATGCTTTCAATATCGCATTGCAGGAGCTCCGCAAGCTCAAGCTTGACCTCATCCACGCGCGCGAGCGGAGCATCTATTTTGGACACCACAGGGAGTACCACGAGGCCCTGCTCCTGCGCCATACGTAGCGTGGTGAGCGTTTGAGCTTGCACACCCTGCGTAGCGTCCACCAAGAGCACTACCCCCTCCACCGCCTTGAGTGCGCGAGAGACTTCATACGAAAAGTCTATATGTCCGGGCGTGTCTATGAGGTTAAGGACATACTCTTCTGTGGTGCCATGCTCCGCGATCCTATGCAGCATACGCACCGGCTGCATCTTTATGGTAATGCCACGCTCACGCTCCAACTCCATCCGGTCCAGCACCTGATCCATCATCTTGCGCTTCTCTATGGTGCCGGTGGCTTCCAGCATACGGTCGGCAAGTGTGGACTTGCCGTGGTCTATATGCGCTATGATGCTAAAATTGCGAATATTGGTCATTATGCGCCGCATTCTACCGCGAAAATCGCAACTCTGCACCATGCTACGTATTGGATCCGGCCGTAAGTAGCCAGGATGCCGCACTAGCGACCCTCAGGCACTGTCCGCACCGCCTATCAGTACTTTGCGCTTCCACACTCTGACGCTTAATGCTTGGACCGTGTCATACAGCTCACGACTGTCCAGGAGCCACAACATCAAAAGCCAGAGCGCAAGGCCTACCATACCACCCGCCGCACCCTGCCCCAACACCGTCCACAGCGTGTCAGGCCGTAGTACCGGTGCGTAGAGCTGTAGGGCTGCGTACGCCGCCATCCCCCCTGTCACAGAAGCAACGCTACTTTGCCATACGACCGGCCACAAGCTCCGCAAAAGTCCGAACGTGGCTGCAAATGCAGCGAGCAACACGAGTGCCGAAACCCATGTCCCGATCGTGTACGCAAGCGCGAGACCGAGTACTTCATTTCCCGCGAGCGCATCCACGTGCAGTGCCTTCTGCGCCATTGTTAGCACCGTACTATCGCTCTGCGTTACCGTAGGCAGAAGCACAAGCGCCATGGTGGTTGCCGCAGCAAGCGCGGCAGCAAAGAGCGGGAGCCATGTTCTTCCCGCCGCGTACCAAGCGCGCATCAGGAGCATACTCACACCCTGTGCCCAGAGCGAGCTAAGGAACACGGCGAACAACGCTGCGGTGAGCATGGTGTCCTGCCAGTCAAAGGCTCCTGAACCAAGTAGTACGCGTACAAGCTGCGCGCGTATGACAAACGCAAGCGCGAATATCGGTATACACCAAAAGAGTATATGTCGCAGCGCGGTCGACGCATGTGCAACAAAGGATGTGAGGTCACCCGCCGCATGATAGCGCGATAGGGTGGGAAAAGCCGCCACAGAGTATGCAGCGGCGATCACCGCGACAGGCACCGCCTGTAAATTCCAAGCAAACATGAACACGGACACGGAGCCCGCTGCGAAAAGTGTTGCCTGCGCCGTGAGAGCCACCATGGTGAGCTGCTGGAGCGAAAGCGCCAGGGTACGAGGAAGTGACACGGCTGCGACACGGATCAGCAACGTGACGTCACGTACCACCGTAAACCCGGGTATAAGCCCCGACTGTGCCAGGTACGGCAGCTGTATCGCCAAATGCATCACTGCACCCAGCAAAACACCGTATATGAGGCCGAGCGTGCCCCAGGCGCGCGCAAACCAAAGTATTCCCACCAAAATGCCTAGATTGTACAGAATGGGTGAAAGTGCGAAAAGCAAGAAACGTCTATTCGTTTGCACTATGGCACCTGAAAGGTTTGAGAGCCCAAGTATAAAGGGCTGTATGAGCAGTATGCGCGTGTATAGCACAAGTGTGTCCTGAGCGGCACCTTGAATTCCCGGGAAGAGCCACGCAGTCAGCTGCTCCGAGAATAAGAACGCACACAGCGAAGCTACCAACATCACGGCAGCAAAAGCGGTCAAAAGCTCACTCAAAAGCTGACGCACAGCTTCGCGTCCGTCCACCATCCGCTCTTCAATGAATGGCACCAGCACGTACACGGACAAAAGCGAGCACACCGTAGCGAACAAAAAGTCGGGTACGCGAAACGCAGCATAGTAAAGGTCTAGTGCTGCATCTGCGCCGTAGTAGTGCGCAAGCAGTCTGTCGCGCACAAAACCAAGCAAACTTGAGCATAGCGATAGAGTCGCCAAAAGATACGCGGCCTGGTGCAGACCGCGTATCTCCCGCGAAAGTAAACCGAATATCCGTCGGTGCAACATGCGGCCTTAGCGCGTCAGCTCTGGCGGCACTTCTTCTGTGCTGCTTGCGGTGCTTTCTTGCTCGTTCACCGGAAGTGTTTCCGCTTCTGCCACTACCTGCTCTGGTGTTGTTGTGGCGGCAAACGGATTGCGCCCTGCACGGAGGTTCTCGATCATGAGGATAAGATCCTGATTCTCGGGATTGGTGGTGCGCACCTGCTCAAACTGTGCCAGCGCCTCGTCTCTGCGACCAAGCTGGAAGAGCGCGAGCCCCAGGAAGTAGCGTGCGTTCGCATACTGCTGATTAAGCGATACCGCGCGACCCAAGCTTTCCGTCGCACCTGCGAAATCAGCCATACTGTACTGCAGGAGCCCCAGCTGGAAATACACTACCGGGTTTTGCGGGTCGAGGAGCGTAGTTGCGCGCACCGAACGCACCGCATCTTCCATTTGGTTCGCCTCGATCTGGAGCTGTGCCAGCAGGAATATCGCATCCGTATACACGTTGCGGGCGGCAATAGCGGCCTCCGCATACTTGCGTGCCTCCTCGGGCTGCGCCTGCGCACGTGCAAGCGCCGCTTTCGCGAGGAGTATGGTGGGTGCGTTCGGCCGAAGTTCCAATGCCTTGTCCAGCGCTTTTTGCGCATTTTCCGCCGCGCCGTCTATGCCAAGCGGCACAATAGACTGGTACACACCGGCAAGCGTGATGTAGTTTTGGTAGTTGTTCGCTCCAAGCTGCACCGCACGCTGCGCGTTGTTAATGGCGGTACTTAATATGTTTTGGAACTCGTCACGAACCTCCTCAGGTGGCTTGTTTTGGGCTACGAGCCGTTGAAGCCGCACGAGCTCAAGATTGGTCAGAGCTTGATAGTACGCATCCACCTCATTGAGCGTAACAGCCTGCGTAAGTGCCGCATGCGCTCCGTCAATATTTCCTTGTGCATTCGCCAAACGAAGCCCGCGCTGGAAATATATCTCCCCGGAGTACCTTGTGGTGAGCTCGTACATACCCGCAGCGCTTCCCAGTATCGCCAAGGTAAAGAGCAGGGTCGCTAAAAAGCCCACGCGCGGATTATCCTTAAAGGCGAGCATGAGAACCGGCGTAGCATCCTTGCCCACACGCAGAGTGGCGATGAAGAGTCCCGCAAACAAGAACGTATAGAACACGAGTGCCGGTGAGGGTATTTGTACCACTAGCATCGTGAGCAGGTACGCGGTGGCAAGGAACGCCGAAATCCGCAGGTACCCGCCCATGGCATCCGGGTCTATGTGGTCAAAAACAAGCCGACGCACACCCGCCACAACAATAAACCCATAGAAGACAAGCCACGCAATGACACCTATGATCCCCACCGTAATGAAGGATGTGGGCAGTATGCCAATGCCGTACACGAAATCAATGGACCAGAAACGGGTCTGGTCAACCTCCTGCGGCCGGTACTTGCTCCACAACGATGCGAATGTGCCCGGCCCGGAACCTACGAGCGCGGACTCTTTGTACACCTGGCCTCCGATGTTCATCGTGGTTTGCCACGCCGGACGTACGCCAAGCTCGCCAACATTTGCCCAGCGCGCAGGTGTTCCCGTGATAGCAGGGCTTCCAACCACAAAGAGAACCGAAAGCACAAGCACGAGAAGTGCAGCCACGGAAAGACTGTTATCCCCATCGGCGTGCGTACTACGACGCTGCGCATGCGCAAAAAGACTAAAGACGAATGCGGCAAGCGCAAAGAGTCCTATCAGCCACCACAACAGTGGCAGATTCACAACTGCGAGGAAAAAGAGAGAAACGGCGAGCGCACCCCACAGTGTACTGCGCAACACTGTCGTGAGAGGAAGCCTCGCCAGCGAAACCAAGCAGAGCACCACGAGTAAGCCGTAGAACATGCCAAGATTGTCGAGCCCGCCCACCAATGATATGGACGGCACGCCAACACCCAACATACCAAGGACAGGCTGAGCGAAGAATATCAAGAGCTCCAAGACCGCGAGCACGGCTGCGGATGCGAGAAATGCCGTGTACACGCCCAGGATCCGCTCTCGCGTATTGAGTACGAGCGCAGTGAGTGTGAACGCAACCACTGCAATAAGCATAAAACCCGGAGAATCCATCGCGATACGCTCACCAAAGAAGCCCCCATTACTTCCGCTTTGCATAAGCGCGGATATTAGATACGCGAGCGGCACGAGCCACGCGGACGCAAGTGCAAGCGAAAGCGGCAGCGTCAGATCCTGTGCTTTAAGACGCGCCAATGAGAAAAAGAGAAGTGCCGCAAACACGAGCATGCCACCCACATAGAGCTTGGTGAGCAAAAAAGGCGCGCTCGGAGAAGGCACGAACACCACCGGCAGAAGAAACGTGAACAAGAGCAGCGTCCAGTACGCAAGGTCGTCAAAGGTGGACCCCGCTGCCTTGGAACGCGCGTGCGCAAAAAATGGCGACATAGCGTGTAAGGTTACAGTAACGTATACGTTATTGTAGACCTCATCCGCTCTGTTGCAACACAGTAACCCACAGGATAGGGCTACGTGCGGGGGTGGCGCAGAAAGGCCGGAAGGCCAAGACGCTTGTCACGCAGGCGGTGCCAAACGTACTCGGCACCCGCCCCCACGATGTACACCAAGCTCACGTTGAGTAGCATCAACACGGGATACAGAACGAAAGGAAATTTCATCCCAAACTCTTCCGTAAGGAGGTATCCCCACGGCATGATCGGGGCAATAAACGAGAGCCTGCATGCGTCTGCTCCGCACGACAGAGACAAGACGTAGGTTACGAGCGCAAAGATCGAATAGGCGATGATGCAGTACTTCCCTACGCGTGATTCCAATATTTCATGCATTATGCTCATACTACGCGTGCACACCTCAGCGTCAACGTTGCGCTCCGGCATGTAGTCTCGCATAACGCCACCGCGCCCGTCCGGGCGCGGTGTGCGCGTCTATCAAGAGCGGTGCCGCTACTTCTTGACTTCCACCTTGACCTTACCCTTCTCCGAAGCTGTACGTTTGGGCATGACCACACGCAGCACGCCTTCTTTGTACTCCGCTGTAATATGCTCATCGTCTACACGTTCAGGCAACCGTATCGTGCGCTCAAAGCTTCCCCGCCGAATCTCCTTGGAATAGAACTGCTTTCCTTTCTGCTCATGCTCTTCTTCGCGCCGTCCGCCGATGCGCAAGTACTCACCCTCCACAGAGACGTCAAGCTTCTCTGCATCTACGCCCGGCACATTCATTTCGGCCACGAGCGCATTACCCTCCTCGTAGAGGTCAATAGCCATGTCGAACCCGACACGACTTCCCGGTAGCGTGGGAAAACCCTCAAAGAAGCGGTCAAGCTCGTCAAATGGCTCCCATTTAATGATAGCCATATGCCTAATAGCTTAGACTTATAACAATAGCAGTATAGAGCACAGCATATGAAGCGTTCAAGAGGTTTCGGGCTACCAAGACACTTCGATACTAGGATATTGAGATAAATAGAATATTGCGGATACGACACAGTGCCGTGGCATTGTCCGGTACAGCATTCAGCCATACACGTATGCCGGTATCCCAATTATCTATCCAAGTATCCTAACTAGCTCGATATCGGAGTATCTCTCGGCACCGCGCCTTTCTGCCATCGCACCAAGTCTAACCTTGCGTCCGCTGCGCCCTATTCAACGCAATAATGTACAAACTCTCACTCCACCCCAGCGGGTTATTCTCGTTTGGCTCGTCGGTGTGAGAGTAGTAGAGCTCGGGCAGCTTACCCTCGCAATCAAGCGCCTCACGCGTACGTCCCAGCCAGTAGTCGGCCTTTTCATGTTCGCCACGCTCGCGATAGATGATGGAGAGCCATGGAAAGCCCATCGTCCACTCGGCCTCTTCACTCGTACCATCTTCGTTCTTGTTGTAGTAGCGGTCGTTCTTGTATCGCATGACGCCACGGTCGCGTGACAAGTGGTACTCAAGGTTACGCAAGATCTCATCTTCTTGCGCACGGTCAAGCAAGCGATACGGAAATGCGAGCGAAAGCAACGCCAGGTCGGTGAATTTAGTGGTGGACTCACGCGGAAACTTTGCGGTGAGCGCCTCCACGCCATGCGCAATAATGTCATCTGGCACAACCGCGATACCTGACGCACTAGCCGCACGGAGCCCCGCTACGCACGCTCCAATAGAGGATGCATGGACCTCCTCATATTCCTCCCAGATGCCATTGTCAGGATCATGCCAGTACTCAAGCGTAGCCAAATAGTCAACGAGCTTCTGTACAATGCGTCGATCGTTGTCGTTGCGCAGTACGGAGTGACCTTTGCGCTCAAGCTCCCCAAATGCGTAGAGCATGCAGCCCACCGCATCGTTTTGTTTGTTGCCCCATTCTTCCCAGAACTCCTCAAAAGTCTCCGGATGATAGCGCGCGTGTATGTACTGGTAGGTAAAGCGTGGACGCTCGCGGATAGCCCACTGTATCTTTTCCTCATGCTTGAGAAAGATATCCAGCAATGCATGCCATGTCTTGCTCACAGTGTCCCATTCCTCAAGCTCCTCAAACGCCATTACTTCATAAAAATTGTCGCGAAGCCATGACTTGTCGTACCCGGTCTGTACACCGGGCACGGCTGCAGCTAAAAAAAGGCCGCTTTCCTGTTGCAGAGAGCGCAGTATTGCTACATGCTCGCGTATCTCCCGCTCAATTTCTGCGTGTTCCATAGCGCAGTACTAAGCCGCAAGGGCCGCGGTCTCGTTATCGTTCGTCGCGCTTCTTCGCAACTTTTCCATGAGCGCATCCAAGCGCGCGGCCGCCGGAGGCATATCTGCAAATATGTCCGCGCGCTCCTTCTGCTGCTCCTCAAGCGCCTTTACAATTGCCAGGACGCGCTGTGCCACACGAGCACGCATGCTGTTGGACGACATGGACTGGACGATTTGCTCAAGGTACCCCTCAAGACCAACACGAAACGCTTGTGTATGCATGAGCGGCACAAGATCAGGATACCGCATCGGGTCAATACGTATCGCGCACCCGTCTATATACACCGCAGGCATCATCGCCGCCTGTTCGAGTGCGGCATCGTAGAGCTTTTCCGCGCGCGCAAGCACCGCTTCATACGCCGCCTCCGCACTCTCGTGCGGCGACTCGTGGTCGTTCGCGTACTCAAGCTGGGGAACATGCGCGCGCTCGGCTTCCATGCAGCCGACTATAGCACGCACGCATATCCGTTCCAGTCACTTTTCCACTTACGCAATGTGTTTCGCGTGTGCGGCAAACATGTGCTGCGGTGCATGTGTATACCGGACCTAGAGAAGAAGGGCCTTGTCCGTAACAACTACCTCCGACCCCACCTCCGGTATGGCAGGTGAGCCTTCCAATGCTCTTTGAATGAGGATGTACTTAGCGCCACCCGCCACTTCAACACGCTGATGCGCGTACTCGTAGCGCACCGTACGCTGTACACGCAGGTCATTACCCAGCAGGATAAGTACCGATCCTCGCGGCAACGACTCGCACAGCAACGTGCGCGGGGATTGGTCCTTAAGCAGCACCAAGAGGGCAGGCGCACCGCCAAAAAGCGCCTCATTGAGGGGCACTTCACGCGAAGAAGGCGCCACGTAGGTACGCGCCAACACTTGCCTGTCACGTATCCACAACGGCACTTCTTCGGCGATGCCACCGCCACGCGAGAGGTCAAGCGTATGCATGAGAAAAAAAGCCGCGCCTCCGATGATGACGAGCCCAAGCATGGCGCTCACCACAGTACGCACACCGAACACGCCCGACCCGTGCGTGCCGTTATGCGCTATTGCGCGCAGGCTCACATGGTACATGTGCTCGCTTGTGCCGGACTCCAGATCCTCATCACTTCGTATCTCCATATCTCCCACCTTACCCACGGCGCAGCCGCATGTGGCGCATCGCACAAGCACGATGGGCGTTCCATCCGGTCGGTAATGACTTTCTTCTTGGACGGACTCCGCCTTGAAGGCTCGCCTGAAGCCAACATAGCCGGAGTCGTCATCCGCACGATCGTCAGGCGAAAAGAGGGGGGACCCGCACCCGATACACACGAAAACGCCGCTTTTTGGAAGTACAGGCGGAGTCCGGAACGGCGGCTCCATTTCACCCCTGCGCAACATCGCATATTGCTCGTCCGTGAGAAGCTTCTTCCATTGCTCATCGGTGCGTTTCCTCAGATCACTCATGTGTTTGTATTGTACCGTAGCTATGTCATGTGCAAGAGCATGTATTCCACACCACGAGCGCGGCCTGTGCTCTACTTCGGGACCCCAAGCTGGTCATCCAGCACCCCCACGTAGCCCGTAGCTGCAGACTCCGTACAGAGCTTCACCAAATACTGCGTGTTTGAAAGTGCGTCATGAGTGAGCCGGTAGTATTCGCGCGGTACCCGCGCTATGGAAAAAAGTTGTGATTCTGCATCATAGTCACTCTCAGGCACCTGCGGCAAGTTCCCAAGTGGATTTGTAGTAAGGAGCGTAGTATCCAGTGCGTAGCTCACGCCAAACTCCGTATCGGGGCCAAACGCCACCACCCTTCCACTCTCAACATCCACAACCGCATGGCGCTGACAGTTGCTCCCGCATTCCCACTCAGCCACCGCGAACTTGCCCGCAAAGTTCGGACCCTTTCGCAGTGCATCGGTAATCACCGCCTTAAACTCCGCAGCCTGCGGCATAAGAGAAAAATCAACAGCCTGCGCGATAGCGCCCGCATAGATCTCAAGGGGCGTTGTAGAGGCGTGCCGCACTTCCTCACGCCGCAACACTTCCTCACACGACAGTGGCCTGCTCTGAGCGGGCATTAACTCCGCACTCGAAGAGCGTGCGCCACGAGCCTTGCTTGCGTCGTCCCATACCCATACCACAAAGTCGCCGTTGCAAGTATGCACCAGCCGACCAAAAGGGTACCAGCGCACGTCCACGCCATCAAAGACTTCATTGCCTTCACTATCGAAGCACGTACTCGTAAGCGGCCCAAAGCGCTCGAAGACGTACGCGAGGGTACGTTCTCGTCCGGCACCGTCCATCCAGGGAGCCCAGAACGGTATGGCTACCACCACCGCAAGTATGAGCCAGCGGATCATACGGGACAGTATAGCGCACTATGAGTTAAGAGTTTAAAGTTTTGAGTTTAGAGTAGGAGAACGAGTAGCGAGTGCGCGAGCGAGTAGCGAGTAACGAGTTGGCGAGTAGCGAGTAGACGAGCGAAAACCCCGCACGAGCGCGACAACATACGAAGCCATGCCAGAATAGCAAAAAGGAGCTTCTGACGGCTCCTTTGTTTGCGACGTTATGCCTCCCTGTGGGCAACTTAGATGGCCTACTTTTCTTCGACCGGGATGACACTGCCCGGGCGACGGAAGAGGCTCTTCCAGGTCTCGAACATCTGGGCGCCCCAGGCAGCGAGGTGCAATGCACGAAGCTGACGACCACGGCGAACCAGACGGTCGATTTCTTCGCGGGACTTGCACCCGCGCATCAGCATTTTGGCTTCTTCGCCGATAACGGCGCGCTGTTCCATTTTGTCCTCCAGCATTGAATCCACGCACATCATTGCGCGTGGACCTTACCGATGTATATTATACTCCCGACACAGCTTTTTGTCAATGTCCAGTCTGTGCGCAAAGATGCATGTATAGAAATACGCTTGCGTTTGTGCCCTATTTCGCGTAGTATCCCTTGACACACTTTCACTTTTTTCATTCATACAAACACTCTTATGAGCAACACAAAAATAGTGGCCACGCTCGGCCCAAAGACGAGTGACACAAAGACCATCGCTAAGCTCCTCAAGGCCGGCGCATCGGTGCTGCGCCTTAATATGAGCCATGGCACACACGAGTCTCATAAGGAGCTCGTGGACGCTGTGCACAAAGCATCCAAGCTCGCTAGAATGCCGGCTGCGATTCTGCAGGATCTGGGTGGTCCGAAGATACGCATCGGCGATTTCAGCAGTGAAACGGTGACCCTCGCTCCCGGGAAGCCTTTTACGCTCACCACCAAGCTTGAGACCGGCACGGCAGAGCGCGTGTCCGTAAACTACGCAAGGCTTCCCCGAGAGGTGGAGCCCGGCATGACGATCCTCCTCAACGACGGCAAACTCGCGCTCTCGGTGATTTCGCGCACAAAGACCGACATACACACGAAGGTGCTCGTGGGCGGCATGATCCGCGGCAGGCGCGGCGTAAATGTGCCGGATGCGGACCTCTCTATTGCCACCATCACCGAGAAGGACCGTGCGGACATTGCGTTCGGCCGCACGGTGGGCGCCGACTTTATCACGCTCTCGTTCGTGCGCAGTGCGGACGATGTGCACGAACTTCGCTCTATTCTCGGCGCACACGCGAAAAATGTGGGCATTATCGCAAAGATAGAAACGAGGGGCGCCGTCGAGCACATAGAAGCGATAGCGGACGCCGCCGACGCCCTGCTTGTGGCGCGCGGCGATCTCGCCATCGAGATACCACGCGAAGAAGTCCCGATAGTCCAGAAGCGCATCATTCGCACCGCGAACAGAGCCGGCAAACCCGTCATTACCGCAACGCAAATGCTCGACAGCATGCGCGAAAACCCGGTACCCACACGCGCCGAGGTCAATGACATCGCGAACGCCATTCTGGACGGCACAGACGCGGTGATGCTGTCTGACGAGACGGCCGTGGGCCTGTACCCGGAAGAAGCCGTCACTGTAATGCGCCGCGTGGCGGAAGCGACGGAGTCTTGCGCCACCTTTGCCGAAACCCGGGCACGCTGGGACTTTGAGCCGCAAAACGAAGTTGATGCGGTGAGCCGGGCCATTGTGCGCACCGCGGAGGCGGTAAAGGCGAAGGCTATCGTGGCCTTTAGCGAAAGCGGCTATACAGGACGCCTCGTCGCACGCTACCGGCCCACCACCCCCATCATCGTGCTCACGCCGAGCGAGCGCACCTTCAACCAGTCACTGCTTACCTACGGCTGCCGTGCGGCGCTCGTGCCCAACGTAAAGCGACTTACGGACGCGCTGAAGATAGTGCGCGTGTCACTCAAAGTGCATGGCGCTGCCAAGCGCGGCGACCTCGTGGTGGTGGGTGCCGGCCTTCCCCTCGGAAAGCCGGGTGCAACGAACATGATGCTTGTCGAGCGTCTCTAGCGAACAGACGAGCGACGCGAAAAGGCGCGACACAGCCACGTGCCCGCAAACGTGGAAAACGGCAGCAGTACCGTCATCTGCACCAGCGGCGACAGGCCAACGCTGAAGAACGGCACCAGCGGCATCGCGTCTGCGTAGGCCCAACGACCGAGCGCAAGCGCCTTATACTCCACAAAGAGCGCTATGCCGAAGCCGAGCACACTAAGCACGGCATAATCGCGCCGTGAAGGGGCAGCGAGCCACGCATCACTGCCACGCACCCATGTGATGAAAAGCAGCGCACCGAGCGTATATGCAACGTCCCCCAGCGTCGCATACGCAAGGACCGGTAGCGGCCCCGCGACGCCTTCATATGCTGTGTAGAGAGGCACATGGAGCATTTCCCAAAGCACATGGAAAACAGCGGACAAAAGCGCCACACTGAGCCATATGCCCCACGTACGACACGACATCATAGTGCCTGTATGTCTGCTTCAAGCTCGGGCAGTCGTATAGCATTGAAATGACCCCGGTCCGTAAAGATGCGCGGTACGGTACGCGGCAATGCCGTGCAATACTTGTTCGCGTCACCCACCGGCACTACCGGGTCATCCTCACTATGGTACACATACACGTGCGGTACCTGTTCGGACAGGCGCGACAGATCGTGCGGCAGTGCAAAAGACTCAAGGTCTGTCTTATCACCCACAACCGTCCACGGAGCAGCCACTAAGAAAAGCGCCGCCACCGTGCGCTCAACATCGCGCTCCGCGAGGTACTTTGCGAGAAACAGACCCCCGAGAGAGTGGCCCACCAGCACCACCTCATCGCCCACGTGCTCCATAACGCGCGAAAACCACAGCGCCCATTCTTCAAAGTGAGCACAGTCGCTGCACGGCATGCGAGGCGTGAGCACATCGTACGCGTTGGCGAGATTGACCCCCAGCGTCGCCTTCCAATCCTGCTGCGCTCGCATGCGGTCCAGGTGCACAGGGGTCATGCGCAAATACTCAAGATACGCTGCACGCGTCGCCCACGCGTGACCACCGTGTACCACAAGCACTTGTCTTCGAGTCTGTGCCATAGGTCCATACTACCATGCATACGCCGCTGTTTGATTTGACAACGCATGCAGCGGTGATACGTTCAAGGTAGAACATCCGAACGGAGACAGCTATGCTCAACAACGTATACACGTCGGAACACGACTGCCATCCGGCACCCCTACAGGCAGCCACATGCCGCACCATCCATATGAGCATGCACATGCTCGCATTTATAAAGACACAATGTGAGCGCGAGTACAAACATGCGCTACAGGTAGCCACACGCCCCTCCGGCATTGCGTACGCACCTGACATATGGGACGCGTACGGTGACTCTTGGCATCGAGCGTTCTCCGCAGATGCTCGCCTGGTCGCACTGTATGCGCTCCACGAGCACGTACAAAGCGAAACAGCACCTGTCACGCTTGGCTATGTGCGTGCGCTCGTTGATGCGCGTCACAAGACGGACTTTGTCGAACTGCGCGCAAGCATGCAAAGCCCCTTAAAGGCTGCGAAGGAAGCATACCAAGAGTACATGCTTCGGCGGGTGTGCGGTACGTGAGACGGGCGATGTGCACACATCGCCCGTGTGCGTTCTTATGAGTGGTGGACATACCTCGACACCACCTCCCGCAGCTCACGCATACCGAAGGGTTTGAGTATATGCCCGTCCGCGCCGACCTCAGCCGCTATCTCCGCCGTGTCTTTGTTTGCGGACATGATAACAACAGGCACCGCACGAGTCTCACTGTCCGCCTTGAGTGCGCGACAGATATCTTTGCCGTTAATGCCGGACATCCAAAGGTCCAAAAGCACGAGAGCCGGCATGGTGCGCACCGCTGCCGCCACCGCATGTGCGTCTTGTACCGTTTCCACCGCATACCCAAACTCACGTAGCACAAGCGCCACGGAGTCAAGAATCGCCTCATTGTCATCTGCAACAAGTATTCGCGCTTGTGTGTTGCCGCTATCGCTCATAGGTGTTGTGGTTTGTGCGCCTCACCGCACGGAAGGGCGACGTAAAATGTGCTGCCTTTGCCCGGTATACTTTCAGCCCATATGTCCCCTCCATGTCTGTCCACTATCTCCTTGCTTATGTAAAGTCCAAGGCCGAGACCCGGGTACGTATCACGATCTGTGCCGTGCGCTCTGAAAAAGCGATCGAACACATGCGGGACATCTTCCGCCTGCATACCCAAACCCGTATCGCGCACCGCGATGACCACGCGTTTACCGCGCGCATCGGCAACGTGCATCGTGCGCACCCACACAGTGTCACTTCCGGGAGAGTACTTAATGGCATTGGTGAGAAGGTTGGTAAAGACCTGCCCGATACGTTCCCGGTCAACATGCAGAATACACTCCGCCCCAAGCGCCAGCGCAACGTGATGCGTGAGCGAGCTGCGCTCCACTTCCTCCGCCACCTCATGCAAGAGTTCATTGAGCGCCACAGCAGACGGACGCATGGGTAGTTTGCCCTGCTCTATTCGGGTCGCATCAAGAACGTCCCCGATAATGCTATTGAGTTTCTCAAGCTGGGTATCTATTTTTGCCACAAGCGCGGCAGACCGCTCATCACCCACGCTACGGAAACGGTGTTCCAGGACCTGCGCGTACGCCTTGATGCTGGTCACCGGCGTTTTAAGCTCATGCGTCGCCACAGCCATGAACTCTTCCTTGAGCGCTGCGGCTTCCTTCAGGGAATGTATATCCGTAGCGGTGCCATACCATTTCACCACGGTACCCGCTTCATTTCGGACGGGCATGCCGCGCGAGAGCAGCCATCGGTAGCCTCCCTCGCGCAACGCAACGCGATGCTCAACCATGTACGTGTCCCCTGTGCGCAGCGCCTGCTCCCATGCACTGTTCGTGCGCTCCCGGTCATCCGGATGTACAACAAGATCCCATACATAGTGATCGCCTTCGCGGCGAATGCCCGCATATAGTGTGTACTTGTCGTTGTAGTAGTCCACGGTGCCGTCCGGCTGTGCAGTCCATACAAGCTGCGGCACTGAGTTTGCAAGCTCGCGAAACTTGGCTTCACTTTCGCGCAACGCCACGGCGGTACGCACGCGCTCCGTCACGTCCACGGCACTAGCAACCAAGTAGATCACGCGCCCCTCGGCATCCCGCACGGGAGCAAGCGCAAAGTCTATATCTATAACTGCACCACCGGCCACCACTGCCTGAGTGTCGTACCGCATATACTCGCCGTGCGCCGCTCTGCGTATGGCCTCCCGAAGCTCGTCTCGCCGTGTTTGGTCATGACTCCACCAGTAGCAGTCCCAAAAGGGCCGTCCGATAACATCGCCCCTCGTCACTCCCGCCCGCGTCAACGATACCGCATTCGTTTCCATCATTACGCCCTGTAGGTCTACGGCCCCTATGAACGTGAGCGTGTTATCGACAATATCCCGCAGTAAGGCACCGTCTGCCGCAGCGTCCACGGCGAAGCGCCTATGCGCATCCGCAAGAGCGTCCGCTGCTTTGGACGCTTTCTCTTCCTTCTGCTCATGTGCATATTGCAAACTCATAGCCTACATTGGGACACAGCGCATCTGACAAGAATCGCTGTGAACCAGACCTATGGTGTACATGGCACACAGCCCAACACCCGCTAGTAGGATGAGTCTACCATAGATTATAGAGTTTGGCTAGAGTACGGAGCTATTGCGCAAGCGCCGACACCCCATCCTTAACGGACACGACGCGCACGTTCTTTGCCTTGATATGGTCCATGATGCCATTAAAGACCTGAGGTGTTACCGTGTACTTCAGGCCGTTCGTATCTACTTGGTGGAACGTCAGGATACCCCAGCGCTTGTTTGCCACAGCCGCATCTATCCACGCAGCCGCTTCCGCCACCGTGGTGTCGTTCTCCGCCGAAAAGCGCGGAAGCTGGTATGGGTCATCGGTGTAAAGCGCGTGCCCATCACGTGTCGAACGCGCAGACACGTATCCGGCGTTGCGCACAATATCTATTGTCGCTGCGTCATAATCGCCGAAAGGGTATGCGAACACATTCACCGGCTCTATACCCCAGCCGCGTATATCGGCACGCGACCCTGCTATCTCCTGTTCACGCTCCGCGAGCGAGAGGGTGGTCAGCGCACGGTGTGTACGTGTGTGCGCACCTATCTCGTGCCCCGCATCGTAGAGCTCTTTCACTTGGGCGCGTGACATGAAGCCGGTGTACCCATTGTCATAGAGCTGTCGGCTCGTGATGTAAAACGTAGCCTTGAGGCCGGTGCTTTGCAGCTTCGGCACCGCATTGCGATACTGGTTGAGCCAGCCATCATCAAAGGTGATGGATATACCGCCCGTATCAAAAAGTCCTGAGCCAGGGCTGGTACGACTGAGCGACACATCGTCTATGTTGAGCGTGCCCGCCCGATTCAAGAGGTGATACACGCGCACATGCGACACGCCTGCCGGGACGCTGAAGGGTGCGCGCACGCGCGTATACGAGCTTGCGGGAGGCACCGTAGCCACGTCATCATATGTCACAGAGCCGTTTGTGTACCGATACTCCACCGTGATGTACGTTTGCACCGTTGCAGTGTAGGAGTCTTCGTACACATACGGGCCTTCCGACACCCCTATAGGGTCGGTATACCACTTTGCGTCTCCGCTCGTTCGCGAGGTCATGGCAACGCTCGCGGCCTTGCTACCGTTTACGCCTATCGCCGGGTACGTGAACGTCCTGTCATTCGTTCCCCAACCACCTTTCTTCCACCCGTCGGGCAGACCCGCAACAGATGAAGACTCAAAGCTGCCATTAGGCACGAGCTGCTCCTCACCTGACGAAGACTCAACTTTACGCAGCGAAAACGCATCGGTCACAAGCGTGCCGTTGCCTTTGAGCAGGTGAAACACGGTCATTGACACAGCCCCTTGCGGAACCGTAAAACGCACGGACGCGGGCGTGAACGTGGACGCCGCAGACAGGACACCGAGCGTTGGGTATTGGTATGTACCGTCACTCATCGTATAGCGCGCACTCAATATGCTCTCGCGTGTGGCTTTGTACGTATCCGCAAACTCGTACGTAGCCCCACCCTGTACCTGCACGTCCGCAAAGTACCACTTGGCATCACCACTCGTGTAGTTGCTCACCACAACCTCAAGTCCGCGCGCGCCATCGCTTCCCGGCACGGGGTACGTGAGTACGCGCGTATGCGTACCGTAGCCCCCGCGCATCCAGCCGCGCGGAGTGCTTGTAGACGACGCATCCTCCACTGAAGGGTTTTGTATCAGGTTAGGGCCAAAGGACTCCGTGGTAAGAGCGGCCGGCGCAGCCATCATGCCGACTGCAGCATCCTGGGGTGCGTCGTCCGCCAGGGCTTCCGTCTCCGCAGGCATCGGTACCGTATCGGTGCGCACTTCGTCAGGGTTTCGTTCACTTTCAACGCGCGGCGTTAGTGCTTGGGTACTTGTAGTAGCGCTCTGCGCAGACACATGCTCCGGCACTGCAAGAGACAGGAATGGCGCAGACAGTGTGACAGCAAGCAAAAAGGAAGCGATAAGCCGATGCGCTTGCGACGCGTTGTGTGCATTCTGTGATGATCCCGAACGCGATGCAGGCGCACGCTGCGCATTGTGTGTGGTATACATACAAAATATGTGCCGAATGAACGGCCAAGGCCGCCGATCGCAGCAAATAAGGTTTACTAAAAAGTCGTATTCAGCGTACCTGAACCGCAATGAATGATGAGTGAACGAAAGGTTCTGTACCGACCTTGTCAGCATATGGCCGATAAAGGTACTCTTGGCACTAGGTGCATAACTCGCTTG